>CAYJDK010000114.1:0-6590 GCA_964368905.1 uncultured Bacteroides sp. | reverse complement strand
ATTCTTTGGACAGTGTTGTATGGATGACTGAATCAGGCAGATATGAAGAGGCAAAGAAAATGGTAATTTCACTTGCACGCCTTTTTAGAATATCGCTAAGTAAGGGCAGCAATATAATACCTATAGAGAGTGAACTCCAACATGCTTCTCATTATATGATAATACAAAAAATACGATATAAAGATAAATTTAATACAGAAATAAATATTAGTGAAGATGCAAAGGGTACATATATATTAAAATTAAGCCTTCAACCATTGCTTGAAAACGCAATTTATCATGGAATGGCTGCAGCTGTTGATGATGGTTTAATAACTGTAAATGTTTACAGAAAAGAAAATAAATTAATATTAGATGTAATAGATAACGGCATTGGTATGCCGCCGCAAAAAGTTGCATTGCTTTTAGACAAAAAACATGCAGATAAAGGTTTTACAAATGGCTCCGGAATAGGCCTGCGTAATGTTGATAAAAGAATACGCCTTACTTTTGGCAAAGCATATGGGCTTGAAATAATAAGCGAGCCGGATGAGGGCACAACAGTGCGCATAAAAGTACCCATAATAGAAAGCGAAAAAGCAGCAGAGGAATGGGGAGATAAGACAAATGAAGAATAAAAACATTGTACATTTGGCGGCACTTTGCATAATAGCTGCATTGCTTTTGTTAACAATATTTGTGCCTCAAATTACATTTGCAGAAAGTGTGCCTGTAAACATAACAGTAATTATGCGTGAAAACGATGAAAAATTGTTATCAAATATAAAACTTGGAATGGAAAGCGCGGCACAAGAATTGGGTGGTGAACTTGAAATAATACACCCTACTGTAAGTAATCGCCATGAAATACAAATAGAATTAATTCAAAATGCTATAGAATCAAAAGCAGATGCCATTGTTTTGCAACCGGCAGACAGCGAGTTAATAAAGGAGTATTTTTTGCAAAATCCAACATCTGTACCTGTTGTTTTTATAGAATTTGCAAGTGATAACACATATGTGGGGCCTAATAACGAAGAAATAGGAAAGCTACTTGCACAAGGGGCACTAACAGCAACCGAGCAGCAAATAATATTGCTAAAAACTTCTGAGCAATCTCAGGCAATTAATATGCGTTTTGAAAGTTGCTACAATGAACTTTTAAATGCCAATAGGCAAATAACGGTTTTAAGGTGTGATACTTCAACAATGTATATAAAATTGCCTGCAATGCTACAAAAAACAGGTGCAAAAACAGTTATAGCTTTCGAGCAATCGGCTACTAAAGATATGTTTTTAACATCTATGGACAGCGGAATAAAAGAACTTAACTTGTATGGCATAGGCCTAGAAGGTGACGTTATACAAGGAATGGAGCAAAAGCATGTGGCAGGCGTTGTTGTTTGGAATGAATATGCGCAAGGATATACCGCAACACAAATTGCAATTTCAAAAATAAAGGCAGACCCAAATTTATTGCCTGAAAGCGAGCAAATTCCATTTAAGCTTATAAGAGGCAATGAAATTTACGAAAAAGAAAATGAAAGACTATTGTTTCCGGTTTTTTAAAGCAAATAAAAATACTGCCCATATGTGCCTGTTAATACAAGGCATATATGGGCAGTGTGAATTTTTGAAACTATAATATTAATGTTTTAGGCAATTATCATTATAAAAAACATATGGTTATTATAAACTATTTAACCGGGTTAATAATATTTCTCCAGTCAAGGTCGCCTCTTTCTAATCCATGAATTAAAACCTCTGCAGTTGCAATATTTGTTGCAACCGGTATGCTGTGAACATCGCAAAGTCTTAATAAATTCATTTCATTAGGCTCGTGAGGTTTTGCATTAATTGGGTCACGAAAAAATAAAAGCAAGTCAATTTCGTTACAAGCTATACATGCAGCAATTTGCTGGCTACCTCCATGTGTACCGGACATTAGCCGCTGAATTGAAAGCCCTGTTGCCTCACCAACAAGTTTACCGGTTGTGCCTGTTGCAACAAGAGAGTGCTGCGCTAATATACGGCAGTATGCAATACAAAACTGTACCATTAGCTCTTTTTTTGAATCATGTGCAATTAAAGCAATATTCATACATTTCCATTCCTTTCCCAACCATGCTAAGGGTAAAACAACAAAAAATGTTGTTTTACCGTGTTTTTTATTAATGCTTATGCGTTAATAAAAAAAGCAGAAAATACCTAAAATTTGAAGTTATAACAAATTTTAACTTACATAAAAATAACTATTTATATATTAAAGGCACATGTATGCCGCAAATGCGTGCTGCAATAGCCTTAAATATTGATGCTTCTATACAATTTTCATCTAAAGGTTTACCTAAACAAGCGGCCTTGATAATTCTATCACTTTTTGGCATTACACCTATTAGCTGTACTCCAATTGTGTCAATACATTCGTCTAAACTATTAATACCTGTTATTTGCAAATTATCAGGCACATTATTTATAAACAGCTTTGTAGAAATATGTGAGTAATCACATAAAATATTAGCTAGCGCCTGGTTTGCATTTAGCGATACAATGTCGGTTTCGCTAACGATTAAAGCACCATTTGAAACAGCGCAAGCAGACTTAAAAGGAACACCAAATCCACTCTCAACGTCAATAATAATTACGCTATATAAGCTTTGTAATAAGCCAATAAGTTCACCTAGCATCTGAGGTTTTATACTGCCGGCGCCTCTTTGTGAACAAATTACATGAAAATTATTATAAGCAGGATTTTGCGTTATTGCCTTTTGAACATCGCAACGTCCTTCAAAAATATCTGCTAAGTCATATACTATTTTACCATGCACTCCACAGGGTATATCTAAAGAGCGTGCGCCTGTGTTAAGTTCAATAGCAAGTACTTTTAAACCTCTTTTAGCCAAGGCCAAACCAAGCATAGCGCTTGTAATACTTTTGCCGCTTCCACCTTTGGCCCCTGCAACCATAAGAACATAAGCTTTATTTGTGTGCAAATTGCTCCACCCCTTGTATAACGGTTATTGCACATAAAATAATGAAAAAACAAAAAATTGTACGCTGTTTAGTGTATTATACCACAAAACTAACACATATACAACTTGTGAATTGTAAACAAAATTTATGCCCAAATTTGTAAAAATGCCGAATATTTATTAACATGCTTTAAGTATTTATACATTTTATTATTGTTCTTGCAACATCATCTTTTGAAACTTGCATTTCAACTGCACCTATATTATATGCAACTTTTGGCATGCCATACACAACACAAGTTTCTTCGTTTTGTCCAATTGTTTGGGCCCCTTTTTTGCGCATTTCAAGTAACCCTTTAGCGCCGTCACTGCCCATTCCTGTAAGTATTACACCTATCATGCGGCATTTAACATTGCTTGCCATAGAGTGGAAAAGTGCATCTACAGAGGGCCTGTGTCCACTAACTTTTTCGCCATATTCACAAGAAAAGTAATAGCTACCGTTTTTGCAAGTAATTCTTGTTTGCTTTTCGGCCGGCGCAACAAAAACACACCCATTTTTTAATTCTAGCCCGTCTTCTGCCTCAAATACATTTAATGCGCACGTTCTGTTAAGGGCGTCGGCATACATTTTAGTAAACCCTGCAGGCATATGCTGCACAACAATTATTGGTGGCATAACTGAAGGCATCATGTTTAATACATGTGTAGTTGCCTCTGTTCCGCCGGCAGAGGCGCCAATTGCAATAATAATATTGTCTAAATTAACATCGGGCTTTACATCCGGCATTAGTATAGAGCTCACAGGCTTTAATACATTTTTTTTACGTTGCAAAACAGAAGTAGCAGGAGCTTTAATTGTATTGTTTCGTAAAGGTAAAGCACCTCTTTTGCGTATATTTGCGCAAGAAGCAACAACAATTTTTTCAGTTAAATGTTTAAAAAAGCTTTCGTTTTTATTAATACCGTCCGGTTTTTTAACAAAGTCAACTGCTCCGGCCTGTAAAGCCTCAAAAATACGTATGTTTAAAGATGACACAAGTATTACAGGTATAGGGTGCTCCGGTAAAAAACTTTTTACAAAATCTATACCATTCATTCCTGGCATTTCAACATCAATAGTTACTACATCCGGGTTTAATGCCAAAATCTTGGTTTTGGCGTCTTGTGCATCAACAGCAGTTCCTATTACATCAATGTGTCCTTTTTGAGCAGAAAGGCCGTTCATAATAAAATTGCGTGCAAGGGCTGAATCATCTACTATTAAAACTCTTATTGCGTTTGACAACACATACACCTCACACTCCACAAAAAGTAAACATACATTAATAAAAGATAGAACTTAAAAATATTTTTATAAGTATAATATAAATCGGCATGTGGGCACTGCGTTGCCCACACCATAAAATTGCCACGCGCACGATAAATAATTATATCTTCTTTTTATAAACAGCAGAAGCGACTGTGTCAAATAACTTAGATTGCCTTAATGGTTCAGAATGGCTTGTAAACAAATAACCGCCCGGGTTTAAAGCATTGCAAAAACGTTCAACAAGTTCATTTCTTGTGTCTTGTTTAAAATATATCATTACATTTCTGCAAAAGATAACGTCAAATTTACGTTTAAATGGTATAGCATCCATTAAATTAAAAGATTTAAAAATTATGTTGTCACGCAACTCGCTTTTAACAGTGTAAAGGCTGTTACCTTTACTGTGGTTAAAATACTTGTCAATCCAAGCCTTTGGCATATCTGCAGGTAATTGATATTCACCCTTTTTTGCCTTAGTTAAAGCCTGCTGAGAAATATCTGTTGCAAGTATTTTAGTGTCCCAAGCACCGGGCAATTTATCAAAATGTTCTTTTAAACATATAGACATAGTATACGGTTCTTCTCCGCTAGAGCAACCGGCGCTCCAAATGCCTAAAGATTTAGTTTTTGCATGTTTTTTTTCAAGTTCCGGGCATACAACATTACTTAAAAAAGAAAAATGTTCTTTTTCACGCATAAAAAAAGTATAATTTGTTGTTAACTTATTTAAAACAATTTGTAAGAGCTTTTCATCGTTTTCATTAATGGTTTTGTCTATAAATTCGCCATATGTTTTAAATCCCATAGACTTAACTGTAAAAGAAAGCCTGCTGGAAATAAGTTGCTTTTTATTAGATAAATCTATACCATATGAAAATAAAACAAAATCTGACAATTTTTTAAATTCATCATCAGAGATTGTTATTTCGTTATGTACATCGTTTTCTAGTAGCATGAAAACTCCTTTAACACATAAATAAATATAAACGTAACAATTATTGCCTGTGCATTAGGGCACAAGCAATAATAACAAACTTAATTTTTTTGCAGCAGTTGCGTAACATCAAATTCAATCATTGTTTTACCGTCTGAAAGGCTACACATACCACAAGCTAAATCTTGAGATTTTCCTGCAGGCATTGATTGAACAGAACCAATTTTAATATCAATCATTTTTTCAACGCCGTCTACAATAATACCAACCATTGTTTCTTCAATATTAAGTATTATTACACAGCTCTCTTGAGATTTATCATGGTTTAAATAATGCCTAATGTCAATAATAGGTAATATTTGCCCGCGCAAATTTATAATTCCGGAAATATGGGCAGGTACAAGAGGAACCTCACGTATTGAATAAGTTGTAATAATTTCAACAACGTATTCAGCCTTTACTCCAAATAATAAACCGCCGGTGGAAAACAGCAAATATTTTTCGGTATCAATAAAAACTTCGGCTAAATTTTCGTTATCTTCGTCGTACCTTGCAAACAAATCTTCTTTTTGCATATATCGCTCCGTTCTGCCGATAATGCGGCATATAATATTTATTTATAACTTATTTTTTTGCGGTGAATATATATTTGCCGCATCTAATATAAGGCTTATATTACCGTCTCCCAAAATAGTACAGCCGGCAATGCCGCTAGATTTAATATTAAAAGTTTTAAGGTATGCCGGCAGTGGTTTAACAACAACTTGCTGTTCTCCAATTAATTCATCTACAAATAAGCAGTAAGAAACGTCTCCCGTATCAAGCCATACAAGTATGCCGTCTTCTATGTCATTGCATCCGCTTTCTATTCCATAAACATCCTTCATTCTTATTATGGGGTAAAATGTTCCAAGGCAACGGTACATTTCGCCGCCGGAGGCATCTCTTACAACGTCGTTTGAAGATATTTTATAAGATTGACGAATGGAATGAATAGGAATTGTAAATATTAACCCACCTACGGAAACTTCCATGCCATCCATAATAGCCATAGTAAGTGGTATTTTAAGCACGGTACTCATACCTTTGCCGCTTTCGCTTTTAATGGTTACAGTTCCGCCAATGCTTTCAACATTTTGTTTAGCTACGTCCATTCCAACACCACGGCCTGAAAATTCGGTAACTTGTGCATTTGTTGAAAAACCAGGAGCAAGTAAAAAGTTTAAAATTTCTCTTTCGGTATAGTCAACACCTTCTTGTGCAATACCTTTACGCAATGCTTTATTTAAAACATCATCACAATCAACGCCTTTAACGTCATCTTTAATTTCAATAATAACTTCACTGACGGTATGGCTTGCAGATAAAACAATTTCTCCTTGTGCGCTTTTAA
>CAYJDK010000113.1:3490-6679 GCA_964368905.1 uncultured Bacteroides sp. | reverse complement strand
CGTTTGAGGGGCGTGTGATTATATCGTGAGGGTTCAAGTCCCTTCCCTCGCACCACCAGCTTGAAGCTGGACCCAAACAGGCATCGGATTAAATTCCGATGTCTTTTTAGTGTATGCATTTTCTTATGCCGCTTATTTTATGTAGTATAAGGTGCATATAAATTGGTATGCAAGGGCACATTATCAAATAATACAACAAAATTGCTTTTATAAGGGATAAATAATGTGAGGTGCTTATGAAAAAAGTTTATAATGTAGCATTAATTGGCTGTGGCAATATGGGACACGCACATATTGAAGAAATTTACTATAAAGAAAATGTAAAATTTACATATGTATGCGATACGAATTTAGAACGTGCAGAGAATTTTAAAAAAAGATACAATGTGCAAAAAGCAACTACCAATTATATAGAGTGTGTTTCTTCTAACGAAGTAGATATTGTTATTATTGCAACATTGCCGGCAAGCCACTTAGAAATATTAAAAGCTTGCATTAAATATAAAAAACACGTTTTATGTGAAAAGCCAATAACAGATAAAAGAGAATCCGGCATAGAATTTTCAAAAATTGTAAAAAAACATCCTGAGATTAAGGTGTTAATTGGTCATATACTGCGTTACAATGCTACATACCAAAAAGTTGCAAAAATGATACAGTCAGATGCTATAGGCTCTCCCATTATTTTCCGCATGGTACAAAATTTAGCCATGTTAAACGATGTATCCCCATTACTTGATTGTGGCGTACACTATATTGATGTAATTAAATGGTTTACAAGAGCGAATGTTGTTGATGTGCAAGCAATTGGTATGCGCTCTGAACCGGATATACCTATAGGCAAATATAATTATGGGCTTGTTACACTAAAACTTTCCGACGGATCTACAGGGTATTATGAGGCAGGATATAGTAATACATTATCGGCTCAAAATATTAAAGAATTTTCAGGGCCAAAAGGGCGAATTACGTTAACATTTGCAAAAGACCGCACGTCGCATCAAGAGGAAGGCGACTTAATAGAATATTATCAGTATCCGCAAAAAGAGTACCATATTATTAATGTGCCATGCAAACGCAAACCAACAGACGTGCAATTTGAGCATTTGATTCAGATGATAGAAAACAATACACTGGCTGTGCCAAGTATAAAAGAAGTAACCGATGCTTTTGATGTTGTTTTAAAGGCTGATGAATTGATAAAAAAACAATTAAAAGAAGAGTAGCAACAAATGAAATGAGTATGATTTTATTGCAAAGTATTTTTGCTGTAAGTATTATATTTAAGGCGAAAAATTAACAATTACAAAATTTTACATTAAAAACACCGCAAACTGCGTTTAGTTTGCGGTGTTTTTTTGCATAAAAAGCCTATGAAAATATAATGTTTTCCATAGGTCTTTAATGTTTTAATAAGCAAATAATTGCACTAAATAAAATTTAAAATGTCCTTAATCCGGATTTATCGCTGTAAACAAGTGCGTATTGAGGAATATGTTTAATTAATGTTTGCGTTAATTTATCAGCATCTCTACTTTTTAAGTCTAGTACAATTTCTTTGTTTAATTCTTTAAAAGAATCTCTTGTAAAAGGCTTAGAGTCTTCGCCAACGTATGCCCTAAGTGCTATAAAAGAAAGTTTTTCTAAATTACCAATTATTTTTATTAAATATTTATCTTTAGAATAACTGTTTAATAAACTGTGAAATTTAAATTCATGTACTATAAAATCTTCAGGTACAATATCTAAATGATCTTCAATTTCTTTTATTTGTTCGTCTGTAGCATTGTTAATTAACTTGCTTGCTAAATAAGGCATTAGCTGTATGCGCAAATTAAATAAAGACTGCATGTCTGCAACAGTTAAAAGAGCAAACGACATGCCCCTATGCGCATAGTTTGTAACAAACCCATCGCATGTAAGCATTGTAAGTGCTTCTCTTAAAGGGGTTTTTCCAACATCTAATATTTCCATCATTTTCTTTTCTTCAATTGGGTCTCCGGGCTCAAATTCTCCATGAAGCAACTTTTTAATAATTAACATATAAGCTTTATCACTAGCTCTCATAAGTCCACCTCTATATTTATTTCAATTATATTTTAACAAAATATAATTGAAAAAGCAATCATTTTTAGCATATAAATATATTACTATTATAATTAAATTATAATAGTAATAGTAATAAAAATATAATAATTATATATTGACATAATATGTTGAATATGATAATATTTGAAAATGAATATATTAATAATGTATTGAATTATAGTTAATTTTTATGTTATTAATGAAAAAGGAAGGGAAAATAATGATGAAAAAACGTATTTTAGCAATATTACTTGCCGCAATGTTACTGTTAACATTAACAGCATGTGGAAGTAATACAGACGCACAAGAAACTACTACAGGTGCCACAGAGGGCGGCGAAGCAGCTGTAAGAGATGATGTTATAATTGGATTGTCTTTTGTTTTAAAAGCTATTGAACCACAAAATGCATATTCGCGTGAAGAGCAATACATTATTAAAAATGTATTTGACACACTATTCACAGTTGAAAATGGTGAATATGTTATGAAACTTGCAACAAGCATGGAAGTTTCAGAAGATTTAAAAACTGTTAAATTTACATTGAGAGATGACGTATACTTCCACAATGGAGAACAATTTACATCTGCAGACGTTGCTTATGTATTTGAAAATTTAGAGAACTTCCCATTTTGGGCAGGTAGTGCTAAATATGTTGAGAGTGTAAACGTTATTGATGATTTTACAATTGAAATTACACAACCTGAAACAAATGCATATTTTATTACAGTATTATCAGGCATGGAAATTATTAATGAAAAAGCTGTAACAGAGCTTGGCGAAGACCATGCATATATGCCTGTTGGTACAGGCCCATATATTGTTGAAAGCTTTGATGGTTATTCAAACTTCTACTTAACTGTTAACGAAGATTACTGGGGTTGGGAAGATGGCCAACTACCTGACATTAAAAAAATTAATTACCGCATTATTGAAGACGAGCAAACACTTGCTATGGCTTTAGAATCAGGCGAAATTGACTTTTTTGCAGGCATGGATGCATCTAATGCTATTCCGTTTGAAACAAACGATGAATTTACAGTTAACTGGCTTGACAGAAACGGTGTAGATATACAGTATCTAAACTTAGAAATTACTGAAAG
>CAYJDK010000113.1:2526-3480 GCA_964368905.1 uncultured Bacteroides sp. | reverse complement strand
CAGAAACGGTGTAGAACTAGTTCTATTTAACTGCGGCGTTGAACCTTTCGACGATAAACTTGTACGTCAAGCAGTTTCTTATGCTATTGACCGTGAATCTTACAACTTAATAGTTGCAGAAGGCAAAGACGAAGTTTGGGATTATTTCTACAATCCAAAACAAGCAGGCGCACCAAATTATGACGATCTACCTCATTACACATTTGATGTAGAAAAATCTAAAGAACTATTGGCAGAAGCAGGATATCCGGAAGGATTTACACTTGATAAACCTGTTATAATTATGGCTAGCCAAGAAAAAGGCGCTATTGCAGTTCAACAAATGCTTGAAGAAGTTGGCATTTTCTTTGAAATTGAAATATTAGAACAAAATACTTTATTTGATGCTATATTCTCATTAGATTATCAAATGCTTGTATTTGGCCTTTCAACAGAAATACTTGATATTTCTTACAACAACCAATATTATTCAGACCCGGCAACTAAATCTATGATGTTCCCAACAGGCGAATATTTTAATGAAGAAGTTAATGATTTAATTATTGCAGACGTTCAAACAACTGATTTAGAGGAGCGCGCAGCAATTAATACTGAACTTTACACATTATTGTTTGAAGAACAACCAATTGTTGCAATTGCTTCAACACAAACAGCTATTGTTAAAGATAAAGATTTGAATTATGCTACACCTGATGTTTTAAAAGTAGAAGTTAAAAATTTATCTTGGGCACAATAATTTAAATTACTGATTATACCATTAAATTTGCGTGAGCACTCAATGTAATTGGGTGCTCCGCATAATTTTATATTTTAAATTTATGCAAATTTTAAAGGAGTATTTGTTATGCTAAAGTTTATAATAAAACGTATTTTAATAACAATACCTATATTAATCGGTGTTACGTTTTTAGTTTTTACAATAATGCAATTCACACCGGGAGACCCAGCAACTTC
>CAYJDK010000113.1:399-2516 GCA_964368905.1 uncultured Bacteroides sp. | reverse complement strand
AAGAACAAATTGATGCATTAAACGAGCAATTAGGTGTTAATGACCCGTTTTTTACACGATTTTTTAATTATGTGGCAGACATAGTTTTTCGGTTTGATTTTGGGGATTCTTACCGCACACAACAACCTGTTGTTGACGAAGTTGTGGCTCGTTTTCCAACTACATTAACATTAACTGTGCTTTCTATTTCAATAAGTTCTATAATAGGTATAGCCTTAGGTGTTATATCTGCAATTAAACAGTACACAAAACTAGATGTTTCGCTAACTGTTGTGGCACTTGTTTTTAACTCTATACCGGGGTTTTGGCTTGCATTGATGATGATATTGTTTTTCTCTGTAACTTTAAGCTTTTTGCCAACATCAGGCATTGGAACATGGCAACATATGGTAATGCCTATTGCATCTTTAAGCATTGGCGGTATTGCAGGTATAATGCGTATTACTCGCTCTGCCATGCTTGAAACAATTAGGCAAGATTATATTCGCACAGCAAGGGCAAAAGGAGCAAAAGAAAAAACAGTAATAATGCGCCACGCTATTCGTAACGCACTTATGCCTATTATAACTGTTTTAGGCATGAACTTTGCATTTATGCTTGGCGGCAGCATAATTACAGAACAAATATTTAGCCTACCTGGGCTTGGCCAATACGTTATTACAGGCATAAGAGAAAAAAATGACCCTGTAGTGCTAACATGTACATTGTTTTTAGCAGCATTGTTTTGTATTATTATGCTTGTTTTAGATATTGTTTACACTCTTGTAGACCCGCGGATTAGGTCAAGATTTATGAAATAGGGAGGGCGAATTTTTTGGAAACAACAAAAAAAGAGCAAACAGTAGAAACTGTTAAATATCGCAAAAAAAGCCAATGGCGTGAAGTATGGCGCCGAATGAAAAAAAATAAACCTGCCATGGTAGGTTTGGTTGTTATTTCTGTTTTTATTATGCTGGCCCTATGTGCCGATTTAATAGTTCCATACGAACTTGGTATTGAAAATAATGCTCAAGTACGTTTACAACCACCATCTTTAGAGCACCTTTTTGGTACAGACGGATATGGACGTGATGTTTTTGCACGTGTTTTGCACGGTGCAAGAGTTTCGCTTAGTATTGGTTTTGCAACAACATTAATGGCTCTTTTAATAGGTGGTTCTTTAGGAGCAATTGCAGGATATTACGGCGGTAATGTAGACAGTGTTATTATGCGCGTTATGGACGTAATTAACTGTATACCAAGCTTATTATTGTCGCTTTCTTTTATAGCGGCTTTTGGGCAAACGTTAACTAACCTATTAATAGCTATTGCTGTTGGTTCTATACCAAGTAAGGTTAGGCTTGTTAGGGCTACTGTTTTGTCTGTTTCAGGGCAAGATTATATAGAAGCGGCAAAATCTTATGGTACAAAAGATGTTAGAATGATATACCGTTATATTTTGCCAAATGCAATGGGCCCAATTATTGTTAATACAACAATGAGCGTAGCAGGTATGATTTTGGCTGCTGCAGGACTGTCTTACATAGGTCTTGGTATTCAACCACCTGCACCTGAATGGGGTGCAATGCTTAGCGAGGCAAGAGAGTATATGAGAACTTCATCTTACCTATTATTTTTCCCGGGCTTTGCAATAATGATATCAGCATTATCGTTAAATTTAATAGGCGACGGTTTGCGCGATGCACTTGACCCAAAACTAAAAGATTAATATAAGGAGTATGCACATGAGTGATGTTAAAAATGAAACTTTACTTGATATACAAAACCTAACGGTAAAGTATAAAACTGACATAGAAGTGGTAAACGCCGTTAATGACGTGAGTTTTACACTTAAAAAAGGGCGTACTCTTGGTATAGTAGGTGAAACAGGTGCAGGTAAAACAACTACGGCACTTTCAATATTGCGCCTTTTACCGGAGCGTACAGCTAAAATAGAAAATGGTTCAATTGTATTTAATGGCGAAAATATTCTTGAAACAGACCCAAAATTAATGCGTGAGATACGTGGTGAAAAAATATCTATGATATTTCAAGACCCAATGACGGCATTAAACCCAATTTTATCAGTTGGAAGCCAAATTGCAGAGGCACTTGAAATTCATAACCACGACAATAAA
>CAYJDK010000113.1:0-362 GCA_964368905.1 uncultured Bacteroides sp. | reverse complement strand
CCCGCTTATCGCAAAAAAGAGTATCCTCACCAATTTTCAGGCGGCATGAAACAGCGTGTATTAATTGCAATAGCGCTTGCATGTGAACCGGAACTGCTTATTGCAGATGAGCCAACTACTGCTTTAGACGTTACAATTCAAGCACAAGTTCTTACAATGATGAGAGAGCTTAGAAACCGTTTAAATACGTCTTTATTACTTATTACACACGATTTTGGTATTGTTGCTGAGATGTGTGACGATGTTGCAGTTATGTATGCCGGCGAAATTATTGAAATTGGCAAAGTAGAAGATTTGTTTGAAGGCAAAATACACCATCCATATACTATGGGGCTTTTTGGGTCTATTCCTAATTTGAGCGA
>CAYJDK010000112.1:4692-6698 GCA_964368905.1 uncultured Bacteroides sp. | reverse complement strand
ATTTTATTAACTGCCCAACTACAACACTTTCACAAATAGACTCTTCAATTGGCGGTAAAGTTGCCGTTAATTTAGACAGCACAAAAAATATTGTAGGCGCATTTCATCAACCGCGTTTAGTAGTTATTGACCCTGATACGCTTATAACGCTAGACAAGCGCCAGTTTTCTCAAGGCCTTGCAGAGGCATTAAAGGCCGGTTTAATTGCAAGCGCAGAACTTTTTGATATTTTTGAAAACGAAAATATCAATGAAAATATAGAGCAAATAATATACAAAAGTTTATTAATAAAAAAGCACGTAGTAGAGCAAGACGAAACAGAACAAGGTTTACGGGCTGTTTTAAATTTTGGGCACACAATAGGGCACGGCATAGAAAGTGCCGGTGGGCTTGGCACGCTTTACCACGGTGAATGTATTGGCCTTGGTATGCTTTATATGATAGAGGACGACAATTTAAAGCTTAGAGTAAAGAATATACTTAAAAAACTCAACTTGCCCTACACCATTACATATGACGGTAACGAAATTTTTAATTACGTATGCCATGATAAAAAGGCAAGCGAAAGCAATATAAAAACAGTTAAAGTTCCATCTGTGGGCACTTTTAAGTTTGAAAGCATTTCTTACAATGATATGAAAAAACTAATAGGTAACGGAATTTAAAGGCTTGAACACTTTATAATTAACTTTTACATTTTTAATTAATATTAACAGTGTAAACAATTAAATTTTTATGCATTTTTACGGAGGTTAACATATGCGTGATACTATAGGAAACGCAGTAACTTTCACGCTGTTTGGTGAAAGTCACGGCGAGGCAATAGGTGGAGTTTTACAAGGCGTTGCCGCAGGCGTTCGCATCAACGAAGAATTTATTAGCTTGCAAATGGATAAAAGACGTGCTAAAGGTAGTGCCTCTACAAAAAGGCACGAAGCCGATAAGGTTCAGTTTTTATCAGGCGTTAAAAATGGCTTTGCAACAGGCACAGCCATTGCCTTTTCAATACAAAACACAAACACAAACAGCACACACTACAACAAAACTGCAGATTTACTACGCCCGGGCCATGCAGATTATACGGCGTACGCTAAATACGGCGGTTTTCAAGACATAAGGGGCGGCGGCCATTTTAGTGGTAGATTAACGGCCCCCATTGTTGCCGCAGGCAGTATATTTATGCATTTATTAAACACTAAACATATTAATATAGCAACGCATTTACTAAATTGTGCCGGCGTACAAGACGAAAGTTTTTCAAAAGATGAGCAGGTGCTTAAACAGCAAATGGAATTGTTAAACTCTATAAAAGACGATTTTGCTGTTTTAAACAAAAAAGCCGGCGATGACATGCTAAACAAAGCATTAAAAGCCAAAGAAGACGGCGATAGCGTTGGCGGCGTGCTTGAAACATGTATAACAGGTTTACCCGCAGGGCTTGGAGAACCGTTTTTCTCAAGTATAGAAAGTGTTTTATCTTCTCTTCTATTTAGTATGCCCGCTGTAAAAGGCATAGAATTTGGTGCCGGGTTTAGCTTTGCTAACATGACAGGCAGCACTGCAAACGACGCTTTTTGCATGGACGAAACACAAAATAAAATTATTACAAGCACAAATAATAACGGCGGCATAAACGGTGGTATTTCAAACGGTATGCCAATTATTCTTCGCACTGTTATAAAACCTACGCCAAGCATATACAAAATGCAAAACACAGTTAATTACGCACTAAAACAAAACACAACGCTGCAAATAGAAGGCAGGCACGACCCTTGCATTGTTCACAGGGCACGCGTTGTGCAAGACAGCCTTGTTGCACTTGGTATTGCAGACATTATTACAATGCAACACGGCCTAACATGGCAAACAAATAAACTTTTTTAATGTAAAAATATTTATTTCAGGGGTATAAAATGCAATATGGTTTAATAGGTAAAAGTTTAGGGCACAGTTATTCAAAACAAATACATAGTATGTTTAGTAATTATAATTATGTTTTAACATCT
>CAYJDK010000112.1:0-4682 GCA_964368905.1 uncultured Bacteroides sp. | reverse complement strand
CCTTGCAAAATCTGTTGGTTGCGCCAATACTATTGTTAACAAAAACGGCGTATTATCCGCTTATAATACAGATTATAGCGGTTTTAAATATATGCTAGAGCAAGCAGCCATAAGCCTTTGCGGCAAAAATGTTATGATACTTGGCACAGGCGGCACAAGCTTAACCGCTTTAGCCGTTGCAAATGACTATGGTGCAAAAAGCATTACAATTGTTAGCAGACAAAAAAACTTTTTAAACAATAATAATGTGCAGCATGGTAATTGCCCTATAAATTACATTACATATGAACAGGCGCAAACTTATGTTGATACAAATATTTTATTAAACACAACACCCGTTGGCATGTACCCAAATAACACCGATACTCCAATTGATATACTTTCACATACTAAAGACGGCATTATTTTTCCTAATTTACAAGCCGTTGCAGACGTTATTTATAACCCTGCAAACACGCGCTTAATACTAAGCGCAAAAAAACGCAAATTAAAATATGCCGGTGGTTTACCCATGCTTGTGGCACAGGCCAAATATGCCGCAGAAATTTTTACAAACACTACCATCAGCAATGAAAAAATAAAATCTGTTACAAAAACAATGTGCGCTAATATGACAAATATTGTTCTAATTGGTATGCCGGGAAGCGGTAAGTCTCACATTGGCACACTTGTTGCAAAAATGCTTAACCGCAAACTTGTAGACACAGACAGCGAAATTGTTGCAAGGGTTGGTTGCTCTATTGAACATCTATTTAAAACAAAAGGCGAGGAATATTTTAGAAAAATTGAAAGTGAAATATGTGCCGAAGTAAGTAAAAATTCTTCTCTCGTTATATCTACCGGTGGGGGAATTGTGTTAAACGAAACAAATGTAGACTTGTTGCACCAAAACAGTACTGTGTTTTTTATTAACAGAGACTTAGAGAAATTGCAAACAGGAAACGGTCGCCCTTTATCTAAGAGCGCACAACACGTTAAACAGATTTTTGAAAAAAGGTATGATATATATAAAAATTCGGCACACGTAATTATTGACAATAATAAGAGTGTACAAAATGCCGCCGAGCGTATCAAGGAGATTTTTTATGAAAATATTGATAATTAACGGGCCAAATATTAATATGCTTGGTATTAGAGAGCCTGAAATTTACGGGAAAATGACATATAACGATTTAACCGATTATATTAAAGCCCATGCTAACAACATTAATGTTAATGTTGAGTTTTTTCAAAGTAACCACGAGGGTGCAATTGTAGATGTTATTCAAAACGCATATAATAATTTTGATGCAATTGTAATAAACCCTGCCGCATATACGCACACAAGTATTGCTATACTAGACGCATTAAAATCTGTAGGTCTTCCATGTGCTGAAGTTCATATTTCTGATGTTTTAAAGCGTGAAAGTTTTAGGCATCACAGTTATGTTTCTTCTGCTTGTAATTGGCACTTTATAGGGCAAGGTAAACAAGGGTATATAAACGCAATAAATAATATAAAAACATATTTAAACGAAAAGGAAGTTAAATAAATGATTATTAGCACTAAACGCGGTACTCCAACACAAGAGCTTGATAAAATTATAAAAGATTTTGAGGCAAAAGGCCTTTCCGTTACAATGATAACAGGTAAAGATTATTATGTTCTTGGCCTAGTTGGCGACACAACAATTTTAGACGAAAAACAAGTGCTTGCTAACCCTTATGTAGACAATGTAAAACGTGTTAGCGAACCTTTTAAAAAAGCGAACAGGCTTTTTCATAAAGAAGACTCTGTTATAAACGTTGGCGGCATTAATGTTGGCGGCAATGAGAAAATTGTTATAATAGGCGGCCCTTGCAGCATTGAAGGACACGAGCAAACAATACAAATAGCCGCTGATGTAAAAAAAGCCGGCGGCTGTATGTTGCGTGGCGGTGCATATAAACCACGCACAAGCCCCTATGCCTTTCAAGGCATGGGTACCGAAGGCATACTTGCAATGGTTGCCGCACGCACCGCAACCGGCATGCCTATTGTTAGCGAACTTATGAGCGAAGACAAAATAGATGAATTTGAAGAGCATGTTGATCTTGTTCAAATAGGCGCACGTAATATGCAAAATTTTCAACTGCTTAAAGCGCTAGGCAAAATGACAAAACCTATTTTGCTAAAACGTGGCCTTGCAAGCACTATTGAAGAATGGATTATGAGCGCCGAATACATTATGGCAAATGGTAACGAAAACGTAATTCTTTGCGAGAGAGGCATACGTACTTTTGAAAAATACACCCGTAATACGTTAGATTTGTCTGTAATTCCAATTATTAAAGAAAAAACTCATTTACCAATTATTATTGACCCAAGCCATGCTACAGGCAATTACAGATATGTAGAAAGCATGTCTTTAGCTGCAATTGCAGCCGGGGCCGACGGGCTTATTATAGAGGTGCACCCTTGCCCTGAAAAAGCACTAAGCGACGGAGCACAAACATTGCGCCCTGATAAATTTGAAACTCTTGTACAAAAGTGCCGTGGCATAGCAAGTATTATAGATAGATCCATTTATTAAATATATTACTAATTGTTATTTAATTAATAAATATTGCATTTAGTAATGCGTGAGCAGGTGAAAAAATGCAGGCAACTATTAACGGCGGCTATAAAGGTGGCCAAATTAAAATACCCCCAAGCAAAAGCATGGCACATAGGGCACTAATATGTGCGGCACTTGCGCACGGCACAAGTGTTGTTAGCGGCATAATTACGTCTGACGATATGCATGCAACCATGCGTGCTTTGCGTGCGCTTGGTGCTAAAATAGAATACAACGACAAAACTTGCGTTGCAATTGTAACAGGCGCACCACAAAGCAAAACAAGTGTTAATTTTGCAAAAATTAATAGCCCGGTAGACTGCGGTGAAAGCGGCAGCACATTGCGCTTTTTAATACCTATATTAAGCTTAACTAATGGGCCTGTAAGCTTTGTTTGCCATGGTAAATTGGCAAGTAGGCCACAAAATGTTTACAAAAATATATTTAACAGACAGGGCCACGTTTTTAACCAAAGTGGCAACACAATATATATAGAAAATGCCATTAATAGCGGCGAATACATAATAGATGGTAGTATAAGTAGCCAATTTATAAGCGGGTTATTGTTTACGCTGCCTCTTTTGAAACAAGACAGCAAAATTATAATAACAAAACCTTTTGAAAGCAAAAGTTATGTTAACCTTACAATACAGGCTATGTCAGATTTTGGTGTTGAAGTAACTTGGGTCGATGAATATACTATTTGTATTAAAGGTAACCAATATTACAAAAGCTGCGACTACACCGTTGAGGGAGACAGCTCTCAAGCTGCATTTTGGGCTGTGTTAGCCGCTTGCAGCAATGTAAAAGGTACAAAAATACAATTAACAGGTTTAAAACATGCAACATTGCAAGGTGACGATGTTATATTTAATATATTAAAGCAATGCGGTGCAAAAATTGATGACACAAGAGACATAGACGGAACTTTAACGGTATATGAAAGCAGTGACAATTTAACTTGTACAATTGCAGACATTGCAAATTGCCCGGATTTAGGCCCAATATTATGCATACTTGGCCTATTTTGTAACGGCAAAACGCATATAACTAACGCGGCACGTTTGCGCATTAAAGAAAGCGACAGAATTTTTGCAATGGAAAGTGAAATTAAAAAACTAGGTGGCCAAATTTGTAGCGACGAAAATAATATATACGTAACCGGCACAAAGATGTTTACAGCTTGTAAACATCTTGCCTCGCACGGGGACCACAGGATTGTTATGGCGCTTAGTGTAGCGTGTTTATGCGCTTTTAATAAAAACAAGCAAGCTAATTTTATTTGCACAATTGAAAACGCACAAGACATAAACAAAAGTTACCCTACATTTTTTGAACACTTAAAGAGCATTGGGTGCAATGTAACAATTACAACGTGAGGTATCATTTATGGATATTACTAAACGCAAGTTTTGCATAGTTGGGCTTGGCCTTTTGGGCGGCAGTTACGCAATGGCTCTTACAAAAGCAGGGGTAAGTGTTTTTGCAATAGACAAAAATCAAAGCAGTATTGACTATGCACTTAAAAACGGAATAATTAGCGATGGTACTACAAAAAACTATGAAAACCTATTAAGCTCATTTGATACAATAGTACTTGCATTATACCCAAGTGACTGTATAGATTGGGTAAAAAACTATGCCAATTTTTTAAGTGACAACACAATTATTACAGACGTATGCGGTGTAAAAAGCGGCATAGCTGAAAGTATACAAGCCTTGTTGCCAAGCACAATAGAATTTATTGCAACGCACCCAATGGCAGGCAAAGAGGTAAGCGGTGTTAAACACGCAGACAATAACATATTTAAAAACGCTAATTATATTGTTGTACCAACAAGCAAAAACACAACTAGCGGCATAGATTTTGCAAAATCGCTTGGAAAACTTCTTAATTTTAAAAGTATATCAACGCTTACATGTAGCGAACACGATAAAATGATTGCATTTTTAAGCCAGTTAACACATGCTATTGCGGTTAGCTTAATGAATAGCGCAAAAAACGATAACTTAAACAAATACACCGGCGACAGTTTTAGAGATTTAACACGTATTGCAAAAATAAACGCACCTATGTGGCGAGAACTATTTTTATGTAACAAAAGC
>CAYJDK010000111.1:1628-6797 GCA_964368905.1 uncultured Bacteroides sp. | reverse complement strand
CATGTCTGTTGGAGAGTTGTAAATATCATCTCCCAAAATGCGTGCTAAAATTGTTTTAACAACCGGAAAAGCTTCAATGTCTCTATTATAATTTACGGTTGTTTTTCCGTATGCGCTTAAATGAAAAGGGTCTATCATATTAACATCTTTAAGGTCTGCCGTTGCGGCTTCGTATGCAATATTTACAGGGTGGTCAAGAGGTAAATCCCATACAGGGAAAGTCTCGTACTTTGCATACCCTGCATTAATACCTCTTTGATTTTCATGATAAAGTTGAGAAAGACATGTTGCAAGTTTACCACTACCCGGCCCCGGTGCAGTTACAACAACAATTGGCCTTGTTGTTTGTATATATGGGTTTGCGCCATACCCCTCTTGTGACACTATTGTGTCTACATTAGATGGATACCCCTTAGTTAAAGTGTGCATATAAACTCTTTCGCCAAGCATTTCAAGTTTCTTTTGAAAAACCTCTGCCGAGGGTTGCCCTGAAAATTGTGTTATTAATACACAGCTTATATAAAGGCCTAGTTTCCTTAAACTGTCAATAAGGCGTAAAACGTCAAGGTCGTACGTTATACCTATATCAGAGCGAACCTTGTTTTGTTCAATTGCTTTTGCGCTTATGCATAAAATAATTTCGGCTTGATCTTTCATTTCACAAAGTAATTTAACTTTACAATTTAAATCAAAACCCGGTAACACGCGTGACGCATGGTAATCATCAAATAATTTTCCGCCAAATTCTAAATACAATTTGTTATTAAATTTTTCCACTCTTTGCCTAATCATAACTATTTGCTCTTTTATATACGTCTCATTGTCAAACCCTATTTCTTTCATTTAAACAACCTTCCTGTCTTTGTATTTAATTGTGGCTTACTTTCGTTAATGCTAAACAATGTTTAATATTTTAATTGTTTATAGTTAATTACAAACAAACCGCAAGGCAATAATGCCTTGCAGATAAACTTTTTAAACATATTATATAATCTATAAAAAGCACGCAGTGTTATTTAATAGGCTCTTTAAGTTTCCATTGCATAAGGTCATCTTTATAAAACAAATCTTTATTGTAAAACTTGTCTACAATTGCATAAAATTCTGTTTCATTGTACCCACAAAATTCGCAAAAATCGCGCACACTATATGGGTCAAGCTTTCCGTCTCTTTCGTTAATTAACTTAACTGCTTCTTCGCGTGTCATAGAACCATACCTTACACTGCGAGACGTATAATCGGTTGCGGCAGCATGCCCAAATTTAGGATATTTCATCCAAGAATGTACAAGGTATGCCCTTGAATCAATTTGATCAAACATCTCAACGTGATGAGTCCTATCCCATTCATGTGTTAAATCGCGAAAACCACGACTCTTTGCAAAATTATAGTTTCTATAACTGTTCCATGGCATAAAATATGACAAATAGAACGGGTCAAGCTTATCTAATTCATCGGCAGATGGTGCTTTAGTTAAACTTAAATCATTTTCTGTAACGCCGTCACCAACAAGTTCATTTGTATCTATTCCAACAGCAACACCATTATTAATTTGTTCTTTTGCAGAATACGTTTCCTTGTCTGAGTTTCCACCGTACTCATAACTTACATTTTCACCGTAGCAAAGCATTGGTGTATTAAATTTAAGTGCCATGTGCAACGGGAATGTATAAATTAATCTATCAACAAACCATGTAGGCTTGCCGTATTTTTCAAAAAATTTCCTCATTAATATTTTTTGCACTTTTATATTAGGTTTACAACTAATAAGTGTACAACTAAATGTTTCACTAATATTCTTTAAGTTGTGAACGCCCGCATCTGTCATCGGAAAATTGTCTTCAACTGTAAAAAGAATTGGGTTCATTTTCATAACTTCTTTTAACATATAAACTTGAAAATGGCTGTCTTTGCCGCCAGATACTGCTACAGCACAGTCATATCCCCCCGGGCCGTTGCAGCCTCTGTATTTATCACATAGCGCTTCAAATTCTTTAAATCTTTTATCCCAATCAATGTCTTTTCTTTTTTCATAATGTTGGCACGCCGAACATAAACCATCTTCATTAAATGTAATGCCGGGCCTTGTGTCAGACATTGTACAACGTTTACAATATTTCATGTTATATCTCCTTTTTTACACATAAAATTAATGCATTTATTATTAATATAAAAAAATTATCATAAATACTTAAAATTATATTCACATAATAATATTCTACTACTTTTACAATATGGTGTCAATTTATATTATACGAAGTATGAGTATAGTGTAAATTGGCATGTGGGCAATTTCAACCGAGCGCCACCGCAGTGGCGCAACCCGAACGAGCCGAACCACCTACCCCACTTTTTTTAGTGAGGCGAGTGAGTACAAATGACAGCCCGGCTAGGGGGGACAGTTTACCGAGGGGTAAGCCGGGCTGATACATTATTTTGTTACTTTGCAAAAAGCGGAGCTTAACCGCTTTGATGAAACATAAAAATTAAAACTAAAGTTGGTTGCTTACGGCAACCAATCGGGCTTATAAACTTCAAGGTAGTAATCGGCTAGGTATTCAATGATACTTTGTTGAACATCTTCAAATGTGCACGGGCATAAGTTCATCATGTTGTTGTGAGCGTTTGCATGACAAACCGAGCAAAGTGTAATTAAGTTGTGCATGCTGTTTGTGCCACCTTGTGAACGTTTAACTACATGGTGAATTTGTAATTGCCTGTTTGAACCGCAAAGCGCACACATGTAGTCGTCACGCTTGTACACTTCTTTTCTTATTGAATTTGTTAAGTTTGCGCTAATCATTTTAAAAACTCCTTTTTGTTTTTGAGAACAACATATCATGCAAGGGCACGAGTGCCCGGCCGGGACAAATGCAGAAAAACAAATCTAATTTGTTTTTTTGTGTTTGGCCATGCCGGGGCGCACCGAACAGGTGCGACCCTTGCATTATATGTTAGAGTAAGTTGAAAGGGAGTTTTTTGAAAATGGTTAGAGCAAACGACCATAAGAAAAAGCGGGGCATGTGTGCGCTTTGCAAACAAGTGCTTAGAAACAGAGGGCACAAACAGCGTGCAAAACTTTCAACAACTTTTAGTTGTTATGCAAACGAACACGGCAACATCATTGGAGCGTATTCCAAAGGTGCATGAGTTGAGGCGATTGAAATACTTTGTGCAAACCTTGCATGTGAATAAAGTTCGGGCGGTTGCGTGGTTTTTCCCAGTTTTTTACAGTTTGAGGAACCACACCGACTTTTAAAGCAAGTTCAACTTGTGTAAGTTTGTGCTTGCGCCTATGAATTTTAAGAGCATGAGAAAAGACAGTAATAAAAAACACTCCTTTACATTATAATGAAAAAAGTTCACAACAACGAACTTTTATGCAAAAACGGACTTATCTTTATTATATCTTTTTGTTACCTTAAGCACTTACTTAAATGCAAAATAATTTTAAAAATGCTTGATGAATTTATAAACTTCGGAGTTGTCGGCATTGGCGACAATATCAAAAAAATGGCTTGAAACTACGTTTGCGAAGCATGAGTATAATATAAATTGGCATGTGGGCACTGTGTTGCCCACGCCATAAAATCGCCCCGCGAGGGATAAATAATCGAAACGCAGTGGAGATTATTTATATTAGCTTCGCTAACATAAATATTTTATTCTATGGCTTTCGGCTCGTGCTCTTGGGCACAACCGCCAAAACATGCCAATAAATAACACTGCGTGTTATTTATATAATGCGCTGCATTATATAATTTTTATTTTATGGCTTTCGGCTCGTGCTCTTGAGCACAACCGCCAAAACACGCCAATAAATAACACTGCGTGTTATTTATATTTTGTTTATATTTTAACTGGATTTGACTTTTTTACTATGATATTATTAGTTTATTACATAAAAATAAATATAATTTTTGGAGCTTAAAAAGAAACGTGATTATTGAAAACGCAAATTTTTTATATTGTGCAAAAGAGAATGAACTTGAAATAAATAACATGGATTTTTCAAATGAAGTTTATGAAAATAATAATTTTGAAAGACTTGACTGCACGTCTTTAGTTTTAAAAAACATTATATTCAGTAATTGCAAGTTTGAAAAATCCTCATTTTTAAATGTAAAATTTATTAATTGTGATTTATCAAATTCTGTTTTTGAAAACAGTTATTTTAAACAAGTTGAATTTGTTTCTTGCAAATGTGTTGGTGTTAATTTAAACGAGTGCAGATTTTACAATTGTAAGTTTGATAACAGTTTATTTAAATATGCTATTTTTGACTATAGTAAAATTGAAATTTTTTCTGCCAAAAGTTGTGATTTTACAAAGTCTCAATTTAGCGAAGTTTCTTTTAAAAAAATCAAAACATCAAATTGCAAATTTATTGAAGTTAATTTTTTTAAAACACTACTTAAAGGGTTAGATTTTTCAAACGACGAATTTATAGCACCACTTGTTTCAGATAATTATAAGGAGTTAAAAGGTGTTAAATTAAACCATTTTCAATCTAGCGAAATAGCCACATTATTAGGCGTTATAATTGTTTAATATGTTTGCACATAAAAGTTAAAACCCCGCCAAAAGGTACAAGCTTGTACCTTTTGGCGGGGTTATTTATAAAAGCCTAAATTCAATTAAAAAAAACTTCAATGTTTTCGTTTTGTAACAACTTTGTCATTGAATCATTATCGTTTATATCGTTATAAGCTAAATCCAAAATTCTTAAATTTGGCAAGTTTGCAATGCCTTCAAGGCTTGTAATTTCATTGCTATTTAAATAAAGTTCTTTTAAATTAACAAGTTTTGATAAATCTGCAACACTTACTAAACCTATATTGCCTAAATCTAATATTTCCAAATTTGTAAGGTTTGAAACAGGCTCAAGGACTATAAAATCTGTATATTCTAAATATAGCTCTTGTAACTCGGTTAAAGCCGAAAGCGCGCTAATGTCTGTTATTGGGTTAAAAGTCAAATCTAACACATTTAAATTTTCGAGTGTTTTTAGTTCATCAATATCGGTTAAATTGTTGTTCCTTAAGTATAACTCTGTTAAACTTCGGAGCTGCTCTATTCCTTCAACATTTTGCAATTCATTATAATCTAACCGCAACGTTTTTAAATTTGTTAAGTTAGACAACGCACTAATATCATTAATATAATTAT
>CAYJDK010000111.1:0-1587 GCA_964368905.1 uncultured Bacteroides sp. | reverse complement strand
ACCGATTTCAAGGTATTCCAATTTTAAAAGCGTTGATAATGGCTCTACATCAAGATAAACCCCGGTCGGCTCTTCTTGGTACTCTTCAATACTGTTCAATTGTAGTTCGGTTAATTGCACAAGGTTAGATAGAGGCTGTATTGAATCAATTTTATTGTATGATAAATATAATTCATTTAACAAAACTAAATTAGAAAGCGGCGTAATATCCTCGATATAATTGTCATTTAAATATAACGTATGTAGCTTTGTTAAACCTTCCAAATGGCTTATATCTTCTATTCTATTTTGCCCTAAGGCTAAAATTTGCAAGTTAGTTAAATTAGACAAAGGCTCAATATCTCTTAAAAATATATTTTTATGAAGTATTAAAGTTGTTAAGTTTGTTAAATTTGATAATGGAGTTAAATCTGTAATTATATTCCCTAATAAAGATAATTCTTCTAGCTGTGTTAAATTCGCAAGTGGTTCAATATTAACAATGTAGTAACCAACGTCGTTCATCTCGTTCATTTTTAAAGATTTTAAATTTGTAAGATTAGACAAAAAAGAAATGTCGACAAAATCTGTTTCATAGTTATCGTCATCTCCCAGTGCTGAACGTGTGTCTCTGTCTATCCCATTACCGGCAATGTGTAATTTTTCTAAATTAATTAAATTTTCTAGGTGGTTTAATTCCAGTATCTCGTTTTCATTTAACTTTAATTCTTTTAAATTCACAAGTGCACTAATAGGGCTTACATCATCAATTTTATTATTATTTAATATTAATATACGCAATGCCGACAAATTACTCAGTGCGCTTAAATCTGAAATTTCATTATTGCTTAAATCTAGGCTCTCCAATTGTTTTATTACACTTGATAAAACATTTATGTCTTCAATGCCAAAGTTTAATAGTGACAACGATGTTAAATTTTTTAAATCGTTTAAAAACGTATAATCTACTTGTGTTTTTTCACTTATTTCATTAGCCGTGTTGTCAATACTAACTTGTTCTAAATTCTTAAAATTTGCAATGTTTTCTAATTCTTCAAAATCAAGCTCGCTTTGCATTATATATTCTTGCGGGTTTTCTTCTGTTCCCATCGCCCATTCGTTGCCGTTAATATTTAAAACAGTAATGCCGTCTAAAACTAATTGTGAAACGTTGTCTTCACTGTCTTTAAGTGTGTTTTCAATTTTTTCTTTAAAAGTTTGTGTGCTCCAAATGCCAACGTCTGTTATTAAATCTTCGCTTTCAATAGTAGAATCGCCTTCAGTTTCAATAACTTCACTCTTACTATTTATACCATTAAACAACAGCACTGTAGCCACCAAAACTACTGCTATTATTGCAACAGCTGCATATTTAAAAAGTTTTCCTTTTTTATTTAAAAAAGAAACAATGTTTTTTGCAGACAAATCGCTTTTATTTTTCTTAATCTCTTTTATGTCATATACCTGTTTTTCAGGTTCACTTAATATTTCATCAACTGTGTTATTATTATCAATTGTAGTATTAATATTAACACTAACATCTTCTGTTTCGCTTGTTTTACTTGAAAGCGAACCTTCTAAAAAACTTGATTCATATAATTTATTTAT
>CAYJDK010000110.1:0-6856 GCA_964368905.1 uncultured Bacteroides sp. | reverse complement strand
AATGATGTTGAAACTGAAAAATCTGATGTTGAACAAAGTGAAAATCAAATTGATGATGAACAAGATGATGTTACATCACAAGAAAACAGTAACGATGGAAATAGTAATGAAGATAAACCTGGCGTAGACGATGATATAGAAGAACCATCTGAAGATGGAATTTTAATTGTTTCAGAATTTTTAGATATGATTGATTTTACTAACTTAGAGGTAAAGGAAGTTTTTGGAACAGAGGGTTATAATGCTATTTATTGGGGAGGAACACCTGCTACTGCTTACAATTTATTTTCAGAAGATAGTTATATTTCATTTCTTTTTGATTTTAACTCTGCTACAAATGTTGAAGATATTTTTGCCGATGGTGGTGGAATTGAATCTAACATAAATCCTTGGCCTGATAATTATGAAGTTGATATAATTGTTTTAGCAGGCACAGATGCTAGTGCATTGTTTAATTCTAACGAGCCCGTTACTTATGATATGTTAAAAGAGAATATAACAGGCTTTCCTGATTTAAGTTTTACACCTAATGATGATGTTATGGTAGCTAATATGCCGTATGTAACTTTTGGTATTGGCGATAAAAAGCTTGAACTTGAGTTTGTTGAGGATGCAGGTGAGTATATTCTTGATATTGCTATGGTAACTGATATAGATAATTCTATAAATACTGTATCGTTAAGGGTTTAGCTTTTAATTTATGGGTTGTAACTTATAGTTTAATAAATATAATTTAATATGTATTTTTTGCTTAGAATATATTTTTACAAAAAGTGTACATTTGATATGATATAAGTATATATCGATATTTTGTTATTTTTAGGAGGATATTATGAAATTAAATTTTTTAAAACTTTTTAATCTTTTACTTGTGGTAGTAATTATTTTTACTTTAACAAGTTGCGGCTCAAATGAGAACGATTTAGCAAGTGAACTTGAAGATGTTGCAAAAGAAGACGAAGTAGG
Source organism: uncultured Bacteroides sp. (assembly GCA_964368905.1). GTDB lineage: Bacteria > Bacillota > Clostridia > Oscillospirales > Ruminococcaceae > Ruthenibacterium. The sequence goes on along the minus strand of CAYJDK010000110.1, from coordinate 5,890 downwards.
CGAAAATACATCCGAACCCGTACAAGAAAGTGATGCTACACAAGATGAGCAACCAACAGTTGATACGCAAAACGAAATAGCACTTGTTACAGAATTTTTAGATTTAATTGACCACACTAACTTAGAGGTTAAGTCAATATATGGTGATGAAGGCTCAATGTTACTTTATTGGGGTGGCACGCCTGCTGTTTTTTATGATATATTAGGTTCTGGGTTTTATTTAACAGTTCTTTTTGACCATAACTCAGCAACAAATGTTGAAGATGTTTTTTTAAATAATGATAGTAGCGACGAGATTAATTATTGGCCTGATGAATATGAAATAGATGCGGTTGTATTGTCGGGAATTAGCTCTTCATTACTGTTTGACAACTACGATATATTAACTTATGATGATTTGAAAGAGAATATTGATAATTTCCCTGATTTGTTAATTACACCTCCGGATGATCCTATGTTCCCGAATATTCCATACTTAACATACGGTGTTGGTGATAAAAAAGTAGAGCTTGAGTTTGAGGAAGTTAACGGTGAGTATATACTTGTTACTGCCTTAGTTGCAGACATTGAAAGCAGCTTAAATACTCTTTTATTAAGGATGTAACCGTAAAATGAAAAAAATACGTGTTAAATAGTTATAAATTATTTATATAAAAAAAGCAACATTTTGTGTTTTTCAAATATTGTTGCTTTTTTTTTGCTTTTTTTTATAAAAACTATTGACATTATGTCACTTTGGTAGTATAGTTAGTTACACAAGTAATTAACCACTTAACCAATAAAGGAGAAAGGGGTGAACAAATGCATTCCGGGTTTAAAGATAATGAAATGATATATGTGCAAATTGCAAAAATGATTGAAGACGATATTTTGCGTGGGATTCTAAACGAGGAAGAACAAGTGCCAAGTACTAATGAACTTTCAAAACATTTGCACATTAACCCTGCAACTGCCGCAAAAGGAATAAATTTACTGGTAGAAGAAAACATATTATATAAAAAACGGGGGATAGGCATGTTTGTCTCAAAAAACAGTAAGAAAATAATTATAGAAAAGCGTAAAGCAGTTTTTAAAAAGACATATATAGCTCAAATGATTAAAGAGGCAAAAGCTATTAATATTTCTAAACAGGAAATTATACAAATGATTGAACAGATACATCAAGGAGAAGAATAATGGAAAATACTTTAAAAGCTACAAATGTAGTAAAAAAATACAGCAATAAACAAGTGTTGAACGGAGTTTCAATAGAAATAGAACCGGGACATATATATGGTTTGTTAGGCCGCAACGGTGCCTGTAAAACAACATTGTTAAGCATATTAACGGCACAAAATTCTTTAAACGAGGGAAATGTAACTTACAACGATATGCCGGTGTGGGAAAACGAAAAAGCACTAAAGCACCTTTGTTTTTCTAGGGAGTTATCGCCTACATTGGCGAGCGGACAAAACACCTTAAAAGTAAAAGATTACTTAAAAGCGGCAGCTATTTTTTACCATAACTGGGACGAAGAATATGCAAAAAAATTATGTTCGCTTTTTGAGCTTGATACAAAAAAGAAAATATATAAACTTTCTAAAGGCATGATGAGCATGGTTACAATTATTATAGCGCTTGCAAGCCGTGCCGAAATTACTATTTTAGACGAGCCTGTTGCAGGACTTGACGTTGTATCAAGAGAAATGTTTTATAGTTTACTTTTAAAAGATTACTCACAAACAAACAGAACATTTATTGTTTCAACACATATAATTGAAGAAGCAGCAAGCGCACTTGAAAAAATAATTATTATTAACGATGGCGATATTATTGTTGACGAAGACACAGATTCGCTATTATCTAAATACTGTTATATCTCGGGCAAAGATGAAGACGTGAATGAAATTTGCAAGCAACTTGAAGTTGTAAGCGAAGAGACAATGGGGCGCAGTAAAAAGGTATGTGTAAAACAAAACAGTGAACGTGTGCGCACAATTGCGGCCGAATATGACATTGATATTGAAGGAGTACCTTTGCAAAAAATATTTGTTCATATAACAGGAGGCAATAAGGAGTTTTTATTATGATTAGAATTGTTAAGTTTCAGTTTATTTATATAATTAAAATGTTTGTTGCAATGATTTTAAGCTTTAGCACAGTATATGCATTTATATACTTAATTTCAGACAATAATATGCTATCGGGTATTAAATCCGGTTTGGCAATAGGTTTTTTTATTACACCGATAGTGACAATGCAATCTTTAAACGGGGTATATTTAAAAATTGCGCTTTCATTTGGTGCAACAAGAACATCGTTTAATAATATATTGCAATTTTCTAAAATATTTATAGCCTTAATACAAACTATTCTTACATTTATTATTATTGAATTTTTACCTGGTTACGAAGATTTTGGAATAACCGCGTTTTGCATGATTTTTTTAACAGTCTTTCTTTGTATTACAATAGGAGAGTTTTTAGGAATATCTATGTTAAAATTTAGCAAGTTTGTTGTAACTATAATTAATGTAGGCTTAATAATTTCAATATTTTTAATGGGTTTGATATCAGGCATTGTAACATCTTTAAACAGCGATGTAATGTATGAATTCATTGATGTTTTAATAAATGCCTTTATGGGCATATCTTTTCCGCAGTTTTTAATATGGGTGTACGCAATAATGTTAGCTGTTATTGTAGTTGCATCTTTTATTAACAGAAAATTAGCAAACACAGTTTGTATAACAAACTAAAACTTATACGTAATTATTACGTATTACTTTTGTAAGGATGGAGAAAATTATGTTTAATAACATAGCTAAAGAAATTAAGTATTGCTATAAAGATATATTAATGCTTATGATTGTCCCTTTATGTGCATGGATATTAGGCGAAATTATAAGCCTTAGCATTATAACAATTTCAAACGAAACTTTGTATTTTACGGCAGGTTCAATAATGGCATTTGTTTCAGTTATTATAGTTGCGGTTGTTCTTCCGGTTTCGCAATTTCTAATTAATTATAATTTAATTGTTTCAATGTCAAGAACAAGAAAACACTTTTTAATTGGTATGAGCATAACCGTTATAACAGAGGTAATTGCACTTTTAATAACAGCGGTTGTTGTTTCGCAACTATCATATATTGTTAAATTTGTTTTTTATAAAAACATGCCTTTTGAAAATTTTTCAGGTATTATTACTTTAGATTTAGTACTTGAATATATTTGGGCATTACCATTGGCAATTATTGGCTTTTTAGCTTTCAACTTAATTACATGTGCTTTAATTAAAAAGTTTTCAGTTAAAGTGCTTTGGGCATACTGGGGCGTTTACATGTGTTTAACAATTGGTGCTGCTAGTTTAGAAAGTTTAATGAACAATTTAAACCGCATACATGTAATATCTGTTTTTATTCAAAGCATGTCAAATTTTGCACCTATATTTTATATAATATTATCAGTAATTTTAGTTTTAATCGCACTTATAATAAGTGTAAAATATTTACTTAAAGCAAGCGTGTAAAATAATATATTATTAATTGTAAAGTGTTAAAAATATTTTAATGCTTTACAATTTTTGTTTTAATTAAAAAGTGTTAAAAACTGTTGTGTTTTCAATATTTACCAGTATATCAACCAATTTTTGCAAGCTACATATAACTTGATATTTTAGTGAAAATGTTATATAATATAGTGGTATAGTTATATCTGCTTATATAAAGTTATGAGGTAAATATGGAGCCCATTTTATTTGTAAAAGACGAGAATATTCAAAATATTATTAAGACTGCTTACAAAGAAAAACCAAAAGCGTATATTAATTCTTTTGGTTGCCAACAAAACGTAAACGACAGCGAAATTATTAAGGGCGTTGTTTGTGATATGGGGTTTGGCCTTTGTGACAAAATTGAGCAAGCAGATTTTATTTTATTTAACACATGTGCAGTTAGAGAACATGCAGAATTGCGTGTTTTTGGTAATATTGGAGCATTAAAACAGTTAAAAGAGGCAACCCCGCGCTTAATAATTGCAATATGCGGTTGCATGGTGCAACAAAAAAGCGTTGTGGATAAACTTAAAAAAAGCTACCCGTATGTTGATATAGTTTTTGGTGTTAATAAAATTAATATGTTACCAGGTTTAATTGCAAACAAACTTACAATAAAAAAGAAACAATACGCACCTTTAGAAGAAGTACCGGACGTAATAGAAGGTATGCCAATTAAAAGGGATTCTAAATTTAAAGCATGGCTGCCAATAATGTATGGTTGCGATAATTATTGCTCTTATTGCATTGTGCCATATGTGCGAGGAAGAGAACGCAGCCGTAAACCAAAAGACATTATGGCGGACTTTGAAAAGCTTATAAAAGATGGATATAAAGACATTACATTGCTTGGGCAAAATGTTAATTCATACGGTAAAGGCTTGCAAGAAAAACATAAGATAGATTTTTCAGATTTATTACAAATGCTTGACAGTGTTAACGGAGATTACCGCATTAGGTTTTTAACAAGCCACCCAAAAGATGCAACAAGAAAATTGATAGATACTATTGCAAACGGTAAACACATATGTCATCACTTGCATTTACCGGTACAGTCCGGCTCAGATGAAATTTTGTGCCAAATGAATAGGAAATATAACGTTGCAGATTATAATGCACTTATTTCTTACGCAAAGCAAACAGTGCCTGATATTACGTTTTCAAGCGATTTAATTGTAGGCTTCCCGGGAGAGACCGAGGAAGACTTTGAAAAAACACTTGAACTTATTAAAGAAGTAAAGTATATTCAACTGTTTACTTTTATATATTCAAAACGCTCGGGCACAAAAGCGGCTGAAATGGTTGACATTTTGCCAAGAGCAGAAAAAACTAAACGTATACAATGCATTTTAGATGCACAAGAAAAAATTGCCGAAGAAATTACAGCTACTTTTAAAGGCAAAACTGTTGACGTACTTGTAGAAGGCGAAGGAAGAGAAGAAGGTTATGTTTCTGCAAGGCTTGACAACAATATGGCAGTTGAATTTATGGCAGGCAAAGAGCTTGTAGGGCAATTTGCAAAAGTTAAAATAGAGGATTCAAAAGGAACTGTTTTAACAGGAAAATTAATAAAATAATTTAAAGAATAGAGGAAACACAATGGCACAAGATGCAATAACAATGTTTAAACAAGCAGCAATACAATTACAAAAAGAGCAAATGTACCTTTCTTTTATACAAAAAAGAGATGCTAATGATAACGATGAAACTTTACAAGAACTTATTGGTGAGTTTAATTTAGTTAGAATAGATTTGAACTCAGAATTAACAAAAAGTGGCGATAAAGACCAAGATAAGATAACAGAACTTAACAAAAAAGTTAGTGATATTTATGCTCAAATTATGGCTAATGAGAGCATGCTAAATTATAACGAAGCAAAAAAAGAAATGGAACAAACTGTTAACTATGTTAACGCTATTGTTAACACTGCCGTAAACGGAGGCGACCCTAACAGCGTAACAGGTGCACCTGATGAAGGTTGTGCAGGAAGTTGCTCATCTTGTTCCGGTTGCGGTTAATAAAATAAAACTTTGCACTTTGGCAAGTTAAAAACGGTTTTTAAGGTTTTAATTAACTGTTTTTATCTTGTTAAGCAGGCATTAATTAAAATAAGTATAAGGCGAGTGGGAAAAATGGCTTTATCACCTATGATGCAACAATACAATGAAATAAAAAAAAATCACCCGGATAAAATTTTATTTTTTCGTCTGGGTGATTTTTATGAAATGTTTTTTGATGACGCAATACTTGCGTCAAAAGAGCTTGAATTAACACTTACAGGTAGGGATTGCGGGCTGCAAGAGCGCGCACCCATGTGTGGTGTGCCTTACCATGCGTATGAAACATATCTTGCAAA
>CAYJDK010000109.1:2870-6993 GCA_964368905.1 uncultured Bacteroides sp. | reverse complement strand
AATGGATGAAATAATTGGTATACTTTATGCAAAAGATTTGTTTAGCGTTTGGAGCGAAGACGAAAAAGAAGACCTCCCTGTTACAAAATTTGTACGCAGTGCAATGTTTGTACCTGAAGCGCGCCCGGCACGTGAATTATTAATAGATTTTCGCACAAAACACACGCAAATAGCCGTTGTTGTTGATGAATACGGCGGAACAAGCGGTGTTGTAACAATGGAAGACATTTTAGAAGAAATAGTTGGCAATATACAAGACGAATTTGACGACGAAGCCGAGGAATTGCAAAAGCAAGAGGACGGCAGTATTATAGCAACAGGCAGTGCAGATTTGGAAGAACTGTTTGATATGCTTGGCATATCTTTACCAAGCGATGAAGAATATGATTTTGACGTTGACACTGTTGGCGGTTTTGTTTACGACAAACTTGGCAGAATACCCGAAGAACACGAGCCGGCTTTTGTACAGTTTAAAGACATACTTTTTACAGTGCTAAAAGTAAGCGACAGAAAAATAGAAAGTGTGCTATGCGAAATAAAGGCACAAAAGCGAAACGAGGACAAAATAATATATCACAGTGGAAAAAACAGCGATAGCAATGAATAATGGCTGCACAAGCGGCAGAATGGATTTAAACAAATGGCACATTTTGAAAAAAAACTAAACAGCGTTGATGTTTTTAACGGAAAAGTTATACGCGTTACAAAAGACGAGGTAGAACTTGAAAACGGTAACATAGCCACAAGAGAAGTGGTGCACCATAACGGCGGTGCCGGCGTTGCTGCAATAGACGAGCAAGGCAATATTTACCTTGTGCGCCAATTTAGGTACGCACTCCAAAAAGAACTCATAGAAATACCTGCCGGCAAACTTGAAATAGGAGAAGACCCGCTAAACACCGCAAAGCGTGAATTGCAAGAAGAAGCCGGCATTGTAGCCGATCAATACAAAAGCCTAGGCGAACTAGTGCCAACATGTGGTTATTGCAATGAAATTATTTATATTTATGCGGCAAAAGGCCTTAATAAAACAAAAACAAACCCGGACGAAGACGAGTTTGTTACATCTTTTAAAGTGCCGTTAAGCAAGGCCGTTAGCATGGTATTAAACGGTGAAATTGTTGACAGCAAAACAGTAAGTGCTATTTTACAGTTAAAAATATTGCGTGATAACAATGAATTTTAATGTTTTAGCAAGCGTTAATAACATATAGTTTTTATTATTGCACAAAAATTGTAGGGGTGGTTTTGTTTTAACCACCCCTTTATTTTTAATGCACTACAAAATTTTTGCTGCATTGTTTGCAAACATAATTAAAGCAATTTAAAATTAGAAAAACTACAATAATTCACATAAAATACTGTTTTGCAAAAGCATGCCTTTAGGTGTAAGTTTTAATGTTTGCCCGTCAAACACAGCAAGTTTTTCTTGTTGCAATTTTTCGCAAAACTTTATCTGGTTTATTGTAAAAGTTTTCCCCCATTCGTTTTGCAGTTTATTAAGGCTAAGCCCTTTTGAAAGGCGCAAACTCAACATAATAAAATCTTCGTGTGTTACTGTGCCCACATGTTCGCTTTTCATGTTTTTTATTATATATGTTTTTAAATCTTTATTAATTGCGTACCTGTTTTTTCCCATACTGCTGTGCGCACTTGGCCCAAAACCTATATAGTCTTCACAATTCCAATATATTAAATTATGGCGGCTTTCATATCCATTTTTAGCAAAGTTAGATATTTCGTATTGTTCATATCCGTATTTTAAAACTTCTTGCACAAATTGCAAATAATAATCGGCAGTTTCGTCTTCGCTTGGTAAACCTTGCGGTAGCGCTTTATAAAAAGGCGTGCCTTTTTCAATTTTTAGCATATACGCACTTATATGTGTGCAGCCACCTTGCGCCAACATGTCTATTGTTTGTTGCATTTCTTGTTTTGTATAATTTGGTAATGCAAGCATTATATCTCCCGATATATTTGTAAAACCGGCCCTTTGTGCCGCACTAAATGTATCTTTTGTATTTTGTGCAGTATGGCAACGCCCCAATATTTCAAGGCTTGCATCGCTTGCCGTTTGTGCTCCTATTGAAAGCCTGTTAATTCCGGCTTCTTTAAAGTTATACTTGTCGGTTTCTGTTATGATTGCGGGGTTTGCCTCTTATGTTATTTGTGCACGCTTTATAGGGGAATGTTCGTTAAGTTTTTGTTTTACTTGTATATTTGTTAACAAACATGGCGTACCGCCGCCAAAATATACTGTATCCGGCCTTAATGGTGCAAATTGCTGTGCCGTTCTAATATCCCTTAACAATGCATTTACATATTGGTTAGGTACTTGTTCACTTTTGCCTAAAGAGTAAAAATTGCAATAATTGCATTTTTTGCTGCAATAAGGTATATGTATATAAACTCCAAGCATTTATGCTCCATTCTGCCACTTGTGTGGCACTTTTTTTATATTGTTGGTTTTTGTACATCATCTTCTGTAAACTCATTATTGCATTTTGGTTTACAGTGTGCTATTATAATAACATTGCAAACAATACATACAAGCTTTTACATATATATTTAATTAGTTAATGTGCGCAAAACTTGCATAAAGCCACATAACAAATATTGTAATAAATGCAACATTAAGGAGTAATAATGACTGTAAAAGAAAGCTTACTTTACACACTTGAAAAAAACAAAGGCAACGCATTATCCGGCGAGCAACTGGCAAAAGAACTTGGCGTTTCACGTGCGGCAGTGTGGAAGGCAATAAAAGAATTACAGCGAGAAAACCACACAATTAAAGCAATTGCAGGCAGCGGATATACTATGTTAAAAAACAGCGATGTTTTAACTAAAGAAGGCGTATTGCTTTATTTGAATAACAAGCAAGTTGACCTATATGTAAAAGACAGTGTTACCTCCACAAACATAATAGCAAAAGAAATTGCAAGCGGTGCGCCACATGGCAGCGCAGTTATTGCAAACTGCCAAACACAAGGGCGTGGCAGGCTTGGCCGAACTTTTAGTTCTCCGCCAAATACCGGGCTTTACATAAGTTGTATATTAAAAAACAACGTGCAAATAACTCAAGGCTTAAGCATAACAGCGGCCGCGGCGGTTGCTGTTTGCCGCAGCATTAAAAAGCTAACAGGCAAACACAATGTACGTGTTAAGTGGGTAAACGATTTATATATTGATGAAAAAAAATGCGGTGGTATTTTGTGTGAATCTTCAACAGATATTCAAACGGGTTACTCTAACTATATAGTAGTTGGAATAGGCTTAAATTTATACGCGCCGCCTAACGGTTTTGATGAACAAATTGCAAACATAGCAACACATATTTTTAATAAAGACGAAATTGTTTCTCGCTGTGAGCTTGCCGCTACAATAATAAACGAGCTGCTTTTAATGTGTGACGATTTAAGCGATTTTTCTTTTATGCAGCAATATAAAGAATTAAACATAGTGCAAAACAGGCAAATTACCGTTTTACAAAACGACACACAGTACACTGCATACGCCAAAGAAATACTTGATAACGGACACCTAGTAATTAAACTAAGTGATGGTAGCGAAAAAGAGCTTTCTTTTGGCGAAGTAAGTTTAAAGTTATAATTAAGCATTAAAAATACAAAAGGAGATTAAAATGAATAACAAAAAAATTAAACTTTTAATACTATGCGCTTTATTTGTGGCGCTTATAGCAATATTATCGCAAATACAAATACCTGTACAACCAATTGTTTTTAATTTAGCCGTGTTTGGTGTTTTTATGGCAGGTATTTTATTGCCGCCTACATATGCCTTTGGCTGTATAATTGTATATATTGTACTTGGCATAATAGGTGTGCCTGTTTTTGCAGGTTTTATGGCGGGCCCTACCGCCCTTTTTGGCGTTACCGGCGGATATATTTGGGGATATGCTTTAATAGCATTTTTTACATCTTTTGGTATTAAACATACTAAAAATATTGTTTTAAATTTTATTTTTATGTTTATTGGTTTATTTTTATGCTATGCACTTGGTACATTTTGGTTTATGCACTTAACAGGCATGGGGCTTTACGCCGCTTTGGCTGTTTGCGTTATTCCTTTTATAATTCCCGATATTTTAAAGGCCGTTTGT
>CAYJDK010000109.1:0-2860 GCA_964368905.1 uncultured Bacteroides sp. | reverse complement strand
GCATATTTGCTTTGCGAAATGTTTGTAAAAAGGCTTGCAAAAGCTAAATTATACTAGCCATTTTTTGTTAAGTGCACGGCATTGCGCATTTATTTGAATGCAATTTTTTGTGTGCTTATATCATGCTACCAGCCCTATGTACGCATTATGCTACACAAAGTATTCTGCCACAATTTTAGGCTTTTAACAAAAGAAAAATGTAGGCAGCCAGCCACCCACGCATATTTTATGCTTATTATTAATTTAAAGAAGTATTATTTTTAAATAGTTCTTTTACCATATCTTTTAGGCCCTTGTGCTGTTGCAACTGCAACGCCGGGTCTTTTTTTTGTATGCTTAAAGCTTGATTTTGTGCGGCATACAATGTTTTGCTGTCTTGCGCTAAGTTTGCTATATGCAATGTAGGAAGCCCATGTTGCCTACTGCCAAAAAAGTCTCCGGGTCCTCTTGTTTCTAAGTCATATTTCGCAACTAAAAAACCATCGTTTGTTTTGCATAAAAAAGTTAATCTTTCACGCACTTTGTCCCCCGCATTATCGCTAATTAATATACAGTAAGACTCATGCTCTCCACGCCCAACCCTTCCCCTAAGCTGGTGCAAAGCAGAAAGGCCATACCTCTCTGCATTTTCAATTATAATTATATTTGCGTTTGGAACATCAACGCCCACTTCAATAACCGTAGTACACACAAGCACATCAATATTGCCTTTTGTAAATTCTTCCATAATATCATTTTTTTCGCTAGCCTTAAGCTTGCCGTGCATTAACCCAACATTATACCCTTTTAAAATGGGTTTTGCCGTTTGTTCATAATATGTAACTGCGGCTTGCATGTCTTGTGCGCCCTCTTCAATTAACGGGCATATAATATACGCTTGGCGTTTATTACTTAGTTGTTGTTTTAAAAAACCAAACATGTCTTCGCGTTTTTTTCCTGTTATTGCGTAAGATTTAATTGGGGTTCTGCCCGGTGGTAATTCATCTATTATGCTAATATCTAAATCTCCAAACATTAACAGCCCCAGTGTGCGCGGTATTGGCGTTGCACTCATTACAAGCAAGTGCGGATGTTCTGCCTTTGCGGCTAGTTTGCTGCGTTGGCGCACTCCAAAACGGTGTTGTTCGTCTGTTATAGCAAGGCCAAGCTTGTTAAATATAACCTCGTCTCCTATAACGGCATGTGTGCCCACAACTACTTGTACGCTACCGCTCTGTATTTCTGAAAGCACCTGTTTTCTTTGTTTGCCTTTTACGCTTCCTGTTAATAACGCCACTTTTATATTTAACTTTTCAAACAAATTTTCAAGTGTTTTTGCATGTTGTCTTGCAAGTATTTCTGTTGGCGCCATTAATACACTTTGGTGCATACTTTGCGCCGCAACATAAATAGCCGCAGCCGCAACAAGTGTTTTACCACTGCCTACATCTCCTTGCAAAAGCCTGTTCATAGGTGTTTTTTTGTTCATATCATTTAGTATTTCATCTATTGCCCTTTTTTGTGCTTTTGTTGGCGTAAACGGCAATGCTTTTAAAAATTGTGTAATGTTTGTAGTGCTTATTTTTGCGCTGGTAAGCGAGTTTTCTTTGTTGCGCAACATAAAAAGACCCAGTTGTAATACTAAGAGCTCTTCGTAAATTAACCTGCGTTTTGCCGCTTCTACATCGTCTAAATTTTGTGGAAAATGCATGTTTACAATTGCCGTTTGCTTATCAACAAGTTTATACTCTTTAATCATGTTTTGCGGCAATGGTTCTTCAATTGCAGGCATACTGTTTAACGCAGTGCGCACGCACTTTGAAATATAAGCACTGTTTATGCCCTCTGTTTGAGGGTATATTGCCACAAGTGGTGTTTTTTTTGCATCTTGCTCGTTTAAAACAATTGGGTTTATCATTTCTCTTGCACTGTAATTTACATTAACTTTACCAAAAAAATAGTACTCTTTACCTATTTCCAATTTTTGTATAGTATATGGGTTGTTAAAAAAATTAACAACAAGTTCTTGTGTTTCGTCTGAACAAGTGGCCTTATGCACCTGCCTGCCGCCGCTAATTCGCACACTGTTTTTACCGTACACCGTAACTTTTACAACACACTTAATATCTTGTGGCGCAAAAGCAACAGGGTACGGTTTAGAAAAATCAATATAATCTCTTGGGTAGTGCACAATTAAATCTTGCGCTGTTAATATACCCAATTTTTTTAATAAATTAGCGCGTTTTTCACCAACGCCCTTTAAAAACCTAACATCCATTTAAACATGTATATTGCGCTTACAAAACACAATGCAACCCGTAACACAAAGCGCAAATCCCATAATAAAAAGTGCTCCCATGCCAAAAAAAGCACTTGCCGTACCGGCTAAAATTCCCTCTGCATCAAAAAGCGAAAGCGGCGTAATATAATCTAAAAACGATAAATCATCGCTAACGTTAGACGCCATGTCTATAAGAATAAACAAAACACATGGCCCTGCGCCAAAAATTGATGCATTCATAGTGTCGTCAAATATACAAGACGCGCAAAAACAAACACCAACAAAAAACAAAAGCAATGTAAAAAGCCCTACATTAAGCACTGCATATTCAAAAAAATCAAGCTGGTTTGGAAACGTTATGTGAGACATAACAGAAACTATAACGAAAACATAAAGCACAATAATTATAACGCCCGTTAACAATGAAAAAAGTTGTGTAATAATTATTTTGCGCCTTGAATTTGGTGTTGAAAGCACACACGCCATACTGCCTGTATCTACAAGTTTTGCAACAAGGCTTAACGACAAAAGAGATATATAAATAAGCGGAAAAACTATGAGCAAAAAAGAATATAAGTAGTTTGAAATAAATTCAGGCAG
>CAYJDK010000108.1:0-7096 GCA_964368905.1 uncultured Bacteroides sp. | reverse complement strand
TTTTTATAGCAGAAATAGGTGTAACACTTTTTTGTTCCACACCCTCTATAAAAACTTTGCCTGAATTTTGAATATAAGCACCTGAAAGTATTTTTATTAATGTGGATTTTCCTGCTCCGTTTTCACCCATTACAGCAAGAACTTCACCTTTTTTCAAATCTAAATCAACATTGTCTAGTGCTTTTACTCCGGGAAATTCTTTTGTAATGTTCTTCATTTCAAGCAACATAATAATTAACTCCTTTCGTAACAATTCAGTTCTGTTATAAACCAGTTATATAATTAAAAATATTATAATGCTTTGTTTAAAACAGTTAATGTGCATATTGTTTTCATATGCTATTTACATGCAAAATCTACTTTTTTTTGCAAATAAAACAGCAAAGAATTGTAAAAATTTGTCATAGTACGAACAATTGTTTATATTAAACAAATTCTCATCAATTCTTTGCTTTAATTAACTAATTAAATTAGTATAAAAATTATCCTAAATTTGATCTGTCAATCATAAACGGTGTAGGTCCTTGTGTTGTTGGAACTTCTCTTCCTTCAATTAAGTCAATTGCTGCAGGAATAGCATAATCACCATATTGTAATTGCTCAAAAGAAACTGTGCCAACATAGAATTCATCATCAGTTGCCAAAATGTCTAATGCACTTTGCTCTCCACCAAATGATGCTGCAAGACAATCTGCTTCACGGCCTGAGCTTTTAACTGCAGAAACAATACCTGCTGCTGCTGGGTCATTATGTGAAACAAATATAATGTTTTTTGCGTCTGGGTGTGCTGTTAAAAAGTCACGAACAATTTGGTTTGTTTTGTCAGCTTTTGCCTCGTTATCTAAATAAATAACTTGGTCTTCTGTAAGCTCAACGCCTGCTTCTGCAAGGCCGTCTGCTACACCTTGAACGCGCATTCTTGGGTTTTCGCCGCCACCTTGGAAGTATAATAATACAAGGTAATCTATTTCGCCTTCACGGTTTTCTGCCATGTACTCTGCAAAGTATTCGCCTGCAATTGTGCCTGCATAGTATTGGTCAGTACCAATGCTTTTTGTGTAAACATTATCATCAAAGTTAGAGTCACAAACAATTAAAGGTATGCCTGCGTTCTCTGCTTTTGTTGCTGCAGCTTGTCCTGCTTCTTGAAGCCAGCTAGCATCAATAATTGCGTCAACGCCTTGAGCTATAAACGCATCGTAGTTAGGTAAAACTTTTTGTGGGTCTGCATTACAGTCTGCAAAAACTAGTTCAACGTTTCCTGCAGCAGCAGCTGCTGCTTCCATTGTTTGAATGTAGCGTTGGCTAGATTCAAAGTTTTCAGCATAGCTGTTTAAACCTATTTTGTACATTACTTCTTCTGTTGCTTCTTCTGTTGTTTCTTCTGTTGCTTCTTCTGTTGTTTCAGGTGTTGTCACTTCTTCTGCCGGTTGTGAGCATGAAACGAACATAACCATTGCTAGCATTAAGCATAATACCATTGTTAAAAACTTTTTCATCAAATATCCTCCATGTTTTTGAATTATTATTGGCAGTGTATACTTTGAGCATACAAGCTTAAAAACATTTTAATATTTTGCTAACACTTTGTACACACCATTTCTACTCTTTTTTTTGCACAATCGGTTTGATTTATTGTTGAAACTTTACAAATTTGTTACAAAATTTGTTAATAATATATCAAATACGCTTAAAATCGACAGCATTGCTAAGAAACAACATGTTCTTTTGTGCAATATAACTAAACGAAGATTTTTGACTATTAATTCTTAATTTTACTTAAATTATATTTAACTTTTAATTAAAAATTTTTAACAATTGCATTTACTTATTACATGTTAATCAAACACGCCCACATTACTGCTTTTGTTTATTGTTTTACAAGCATAAAATTAAGCTTATGTACTATTGTTTTATTTAAAAATGAGGCAATAATATTTTTAAAAGTCTTGCAGGCCGCCCTTTACCGGATGATTTTTTGCCTACAACGGTAACAAAACCTTCGTCTTCTAAACAAAGCATTATACGGTTAACGCTTCGGTTTGTTATTCCCATATGCTTTGCAATCTCTTCTGATGTAAGTGTATCTCCGCATTGCTTTATTACATCAGACAATTTTATTAGAGTTTCTCTGCTAATTTTTAACTTTTTTGAAAAATAAAATATGTCTGTTTCAGGGCCTTCAATCAGTTGCGTTGTTTCGTTTAATATTACGCTTGCACTTTCTTTGTCTTCTAATAAACATGTATTTGCCTCGTTGTTTATCAAAACATTGTTAAATGTCATAATTGCTTTTGCCTTTGCTTCTACCATAGTAGAACCTACACCCATGCCTATACATGTTTTGTGTTGCTTTCTTCTTGTAGCAAAAGACAACACGCTTTGATGTATGCCACCTTTTATATACTTGTTTAACATTAATGTTTTACTGGTTATAATGTAAAATTTGTCTGCCCCATCTTCAAACACGGCTGCATCAAGCAACTTTGCAACGGCATATATCATCTCTCTGCACTCGTTTTGATATTTCATTTTTTCCCATTCTCTTGCAGAAATCTCTTTTGTATTTTCAAATATATATTCAAAGCTAATAAGTATAGCCGCAAAAAGCCCTTTGTTTTCACGTCTTGCCGTGTGCATCATTCGCAAGTAATATATTTGCTCTATAACTGTTTCTTTTGACGGAAATATTCTTATGCAAGGAATTTTTTGGCGAGTAAGTGGTGCTGTAATATTTTCCATACTTGTTAAGCAAATAGTTGCATGTTTATTTAAATAATTACTTTTATGAAACTCTAACAGCTTTTTCTCAAAATCATCTTCTTCGTAATCTATATTAGCGTTTAAAATATTAAAATCTTTAATTCCAATGCCAAGCAATACTTCTTCTACTAAATTTTTGTCGTATCTGTCTACACTTATAGCCTTTAAATTATTGTTGCAAATTGTCATTGCTTTTAATAGCGCCTCTTGAAGTGATGACCTATTATGTAAAAGATGCCCCCACGGCACTGTTGGCTTAATGCGTTTTTTTGCATAACCGTAATTTGTTGGGCCTGTAAACAAAATTGCATCTACTTCTACTTTTTCTTGCAATTCCTGCACTAACGTAGGCGCTGCTTTATAAAAATCTGATATACGGCAAACAAGCTTAATATCAAATAAATCTTTTTTTACAATTTCTCTTATAATATCTACTGTTGTTTTTGGCCCTACTATTCCAATTTTCATAATACACTTCTCCCTATTAAAGACGTAAATTGTAGTTTTAGACATAATTATACCCCTATTAAAGACGCATTTCAAGTGTTATAGTAATATGGTATATAATAAATAATTAACATTTAATTAAGGAGAGATTTTTTTGAAAGAGTTACTTAAAATTTATTGGACTTTTTTTAGCATGGGTGCTGTAACTTTTGGCGGCGGCTATACTATGCTTCCAATATTAAAGCGCGAAGTTGTTGAAAAGCACAAATGGGTAGACGAGGAAACAATTATAGATTATTATGCACTAAGCCAAGGATTACCGGGAATTATTGCCATAAATGTATCGCTGTTTATTGGGCACAAGCACAAAGGTGTTACAGGTGCAATTTCGGGTGCACTCGGCATGGTTTCACCGTGCTTAATAATTATTTCTATCATTGCATTTTTCCTTTCTAATTTTCAAGACAATGTTTATGTAGGCTATGCATTGGCGGGAATTTCTGTTTGTGTGGCGGCTTTAATTTTAGATGCTGTTTTAACAATGTGGAAAAAAGGCGTTACCGATATTTTTGGAATAATAATTTGCTTTTTAATGTTAGGGCTTAGCATATTTACAAATATTTCTCCTATTTTGCTTATAGTTGCTTGTGCTTTACTTGGTATTGGAGTTAAAAGCATTAAAAAGAAAGGCGGCGATGCAAAATGATATATTTACAACTATTTTGGGAATTTTTGAAAATAGGTTTTTTTGCTGTTGGCGGTGGCCTTGCCACACTTCCGTTTTTAAAAGAGCTTGCATTGCGCACCGGTTGGTACGATATGGAGTTCCTCAGCGATATGATTGCAATTTCAGAATCGACACCGGGACCTATTGGCATTAACATGGCAACGTATGTTGGTTGTAACGTTGCAGGTTTTTTTGGCGGTGTAGTTGCCACTTTAGGAGAGATAACCCCTTCTATTATTATTGTGTGTATAGTGGC
Source organism: uncultured Bacteroides sp. (assembly GCA_964368905.1). GTDB lineage: Bacteria > Bacillota > Clostridia > Oscillospirales > Ruminococcaceae > Ruthenibacterium. Next base: position 2,903 of record CAYJDK010000108.1, on the reverse strand, counting down.
GCGTTCTTTAGAAAAATTTAGAAACAACTCTTTAGTTAGCAGTGCTTTTTATGGGCTACGCCCTGCCGTAACGGGGTTAATAGCCGCTGCGGGAATAAGTATTGCTCAAGTTTCTTTATTTCATTTTGATTTATACACACAAACGAACAATATTTCAGATTTATTTGAAATTTCAAAACTTATATACTTTGTTCTTATTTTTATTGCTATTAAAAAGTTTAAAAAACACCCAATTGTTTACATTGCAATTTCTGCAGTTGTCGGCATAATTTTTATGTTTTAATTGCTGCAAAATAATAATATAACTTTGGAGGAAAAATGAATTATAATCCAACTTATCAGCCATATACATCAAACAGGTTTCCCATATGTGCTAAAGGGGGCATGGTTGCAACTTCATGTGCAAAGGCTAGTGCAGCAGGGCTTGAAATTTTAAAACAAGGCGGCAACGCAATAGACGCCGCAATAGCTACGGCCACAACATTAACAGTATGTGAGCCAACTTCAAACGGGATAGGCTCAGACGCTTTTGCACTTGTTTGGATTGAAAAAGAAAAAAAATTATACGGTTTAAACGCAAGTGGCCTTTCTCCAAAAAACATATCTATAAAAGCAGTTAAAGAAAAATACAACACAGACAAAATGCCTGCTTTTGGTTGGGCTCCAACAATGGTTCCCGGCGCTCCTTCGGCTTGGGTTGCTTTAAATAACCGCTTTGGAAACATGGATATTTCTAAAACTTTCGAGCCTGCTATTCGCTATGCAAAGGACGGATATCCTGTTGGTGCAAACCTTGCTAACTTGTGGAAACAAGCATTAGATAAATTTAAAAAAGAATTTACCACGCCTGAATTTGAACAGTGGTTTAAAACTTTTGCACCAAACGGGCACGCACCGCAATTTGGAGACATTGTAAAATTACCTTACCACGCAAGCACATTGGAAAGCATAGCAAAAACAAACGGTAAGTCTTTTTATGGCGGAGAGCTTGCAAAAAAAATTGTTGACGACAGCAATAAGTTTGGCGGATATTTTTGTTTAGAAGATTTTGCAAACTACATGCCTTCATGGGTACAGCCTATATCTGTTAACTACCGCGGATACGAAGTATGCGAAATTCCGCCTAATGGACAAGGAATTGTTGCATTAATGGCACTTAATATATTAAAAGAATTTTCTTTTACCGCTAAAGACGATATTAATACATACCACAAACAATTTGAGGCTATGAAAATAGCTTTTGCAGACGGAAAACACCACGTTACCGATGCACGAAACATGAAAGTTACATCATCAGAGCTTCTTAGTGAGGCTTTTGCAAAACACAGGGCAAGCCAAATTAATGACACCGCAGCCTCTCCTTGCCCTGAACTGCCACCAAAAAGCGGCACAGTATACTTATGCACAGCAGATAGCGAGGGCAACATGGTATCTTATATTCAAAGCAATTACATGGGTTTTGGCTCCGGAATTGTTGTAACAGATACCGGCATTTCATTACAAAACAGGGGTCATGATTTTTCTTTAAACGAAAACGACATTAACTGTTTGGTGCCATGCAAAAAATCTTACCACACAATAATACCGGGCTTTATTAAAAAAGATAATGACGCAGTGGGACCATTTGGTATTATGGGCGGGTATATGCAGCCCCAAGCGCACGTGCAGGTAATTATGAATTTAATTGACTTTAACCTTAACCCGCAACAGGCTTTAGACGCACCAAGATGGCAATGGTTAAAGGGTAAGACGTTTGAAGTAGAAAGTAATTTTTCAAATGCAATAGCCGGCGCACTTGCAGAAAAAGGGCATGATATAAAAATAGCTCTTAATAGCTCAAGTTTTGGGCGTGGCCAGATTATTGTTAAAAAACAAAACGGCGTTTTAGTAGGCGGCACAGAAGGCCGCACCGACAGTAATATTGCATGTTATTAATTTTGTTAGTTTAACAAATGTTTAAAGTTTGCCGCTTGCGCCACTACATAAATATTAATTATAATTTTGTAAAAAAATCATAGTTTCATTGTTTATCTTTTTAATCAATTCAACCTCGCTTTCTAACACACCCGATACCGAATGTGTAACCGCCTGTTGTTCAAAACTATAATAATGCTCTTCAAAAACAGATTGCTCAACGCTTTTTTCATCAATGCTAAAACTAGTACCCACATCTGTAATTAATAAAGTTTCAAACGTAACTTCAAGCTGTAGCCCGCTTGGGCTATAACGGTAATATTGCCTGTATGTATCACCTATTTGTGTGCCTGTGCTTATATAGCCATTGCCGTTTACAAATGCATAATTTACTGAATATTGTGCACCGGAGCTCAAGTGCCTTGACTTTAACAAAAGTAATGGAATTTTACCAACTTCTTGCAATTCACCTTCGTTAGATATTGTATATATTTCTACATTTTCATTGTTATAATCAAAGCGGTTATCGTTTTTTAAGTCTCCTTTTTTTGCAGTAACAATTATCAAGGTCTACAAGGTTTGTATATATTACGCCATACGTTTCATATAACTCAACACCATCATATTCATATGTCAGCGCCATCTCAAGGTTTGAATTTTCTTCGGTTTTTAAAAGTATTAACTCTTTATATGCGCCATAATTAATATTCTCTTTTAATTTAACAGCATCGTCTCTTTCCATTGCAGCAGCATGTATAAGCGTGCTTAATTCATTATAAAATTCATAAAAATTTTCCGGCATTTCATCCCTGCCATCTGCTAAAATCATTTTGCCTGCCCCATAATTTATCATCATTGAAAAAGTCTCTGTCATTAGCACTTCTTTATCTGACTTTGTATCAAATCCGTCCCATGAATAAATATCATATTTTTCAAATAGCGCAATTAAATTGTTAATTACTAAATTATTAACCGTTTTATTTGCAACA
>CAYJDK010000107.1:0-7113 GCA_964368905.1 uncultured Bacteroides sp. | reverse complement strand
TTGAGAAAATTGACGTTGAAGCAGATAGTGTTTATAATTTTGACACTGTTTTGGCTATTGGAGACGAAGGCAAAGTAAAAACAGGTACTCCAACAGTAAGTGGAGCAAAAGATACAGGCAAAGTGGTTAAAAACGGCAAAGGTAAAAAGTTGAACATTTTAACATATCGCCCTAAAAAAGGCAGTATGCGCAAAATGGGCCACCGCCAACCTTATACAAAAATTGAAATTACCGAAATAATCGGTTAATACAAAGGAGGTTATATTATGGCACATAAGAAAGGTGTAGGTTCTACTAAAAACGGAAGGGACTCAGAGTCAAAGCGTCTTGGTGTTAAACGTGCAGACGGCCAATTTGTATTAGCTGGTAATATATTAGTGCGCCAACGCGGCACACATATACATGCAGGTGATAATGTAGGCCGTGGTAGCGACGATACTTTATTCGCGCTTGCAGACGGTAAAGTTAAATTTGAGCGTATGGGTCGCGACAGGAAAAAGGTTAGCATAGTTCAATAATTAACTAAGTCGGTTGTTAAAAAAGCATAGCTTTTTAACATGTACAAAATTAAAGTTAAAACACATTAAACTCTTCCTGTTTTTTAAGCCGGAAGAGTTTTTGTTTTAATAATATGCAAAAGATAGGGGCATTACATGTTTATAGACATAGCAAAAATAAGTATAAAAGCAGGCGATGGCGGCAACGGTGCCGTATCGTTTCATAGAGAAAAATACGTTGCGGCAGGCGGGCCGGATGGCGGCGACGGTGGCAAAGGCGGAGACGTTGTTTTTGTAGCAGACGCTAACTTGTCTACACTTATGGATTTTAAATATAAACGAAAATACGCCGCAAAAAACGGCGATGACGGCAGCAGCGCGCGTTGTAGCGGTAAAAAGGCAGAAGACCTTGTTATAAAAGTACCTTTTGGAACTCTTATTAAAGACGCGCAATCGGGTTTAATTGTTGCGGATATTTCAAGCGCAGAACCTGTTGTTATATTAAAAGGCGGCAGGGGCGGATGGGGAAACTCTCATTTTGCAACGCCAACAAGGCAAATACCAAAGTTTGCAAAACCCGGGCAAAAAGGAGAAAAACTAGACATTTTGCTAGAACTTAAATTAATTGCAGACGTTGGTTTAATAGGGTTTCCTAATGTTGGCAAAAGCACAATAATTTCTGCAATAAGTGCGGCAAAACCAAAAATTGCAAACTACCATTTTACAACATTAACACCGGTTTTAGGTGTTGTAAAAGTGCAAGAGGCAGCAAGTTTTGTTGCGGCAGACATACCGGGCCTTATAGAGGGTGCATCTGAGGGTGTAGGGCTTGGCCATGCGTTTTTGCGCCATGTTGATAGGTGCCGTTTGCTTTTACACGTTGTGGATGTAAGCGGTTGCGAGGCAAGAGACCCTTGCGAAGATTTTGAAAAAATAAACGACGAGTTACAAAAGTTTTCTGCAGAATTGTTTGAAAGGCCGCAAATTGTTCTTGCAAACAAATGCGATATTGCAACAAAAGAGCAAATTGAAAACTTTAAAAATTATATTGAGCAAAAAGGCTTGATTTTTATACAAATATCTGCCGCAACGCGCATGGGGCTTGATAAATTGCCCGGTATAGTTTATAACGAGCTACAAAACTTGCCGCAAATAAAAGTGTTTGAGGCGGAGTACATTAAACCTCAAACACCGGTGCAAGAATCCAGCGCGTTTACTATTACACAAGAGTCAGAGCATGTGTTTTGCGTGGAAGCGCCATTTTTGGTGCGCATTTTGGAGGGTTCAGACGTTGATGATTACGAGAGCCTTTTATATTTTCAACGCAGGCTGCAAGATAGCGGTGTAATAGAAAAACTTGTTGAAATGGGCGTTAAAGAAAACGACACCATAAAAATAGACGATTTTGAATTTGATTATGTGTTCTAGTACTGTATTAAGGTAAAAACAAAGTGTTTTAAAATACTTGTATATTTTTTTGTTAGCCATATTGTTTTAATGCGGGTTTTAATTTTAAACGGCGTGCTTAGTTTATAAAAAGCAAAAAGGGGCAATGCGTAAAATGTTATTTGATATAAAAAATGAAATAGATATTCACGAGCACTCTGCAACAACACTTGCGTTTTTAGGAGACGCTGTGTTTGAGGTGCTTGTGCGCACACGCCTTGTTTGCCAAACACGCCTAACACCAAGCAAATTGCATGCACAGGCAGTAAAAGTTGTTTCTGCAAAAGCACAGTATAATGCGCTAAAATTAATACAACCCATGTTAACGCAAGAGGAAACGGCAGTTATGCGCAGAGGAAAAAACACGGCAAAAACAACAGCGGCAAAAAATGCATTGCCGTTACACTATAGTTTTGCAACAGGGCTTGAAGCTGTTTTTGGGTACCTTTATTTAAAAAACGAGAAAGACAGAATACAAGAACTTTTTAACATAATTTGGGACAATGTGTTTGAAAGGGAATAAAAGCGCTTTTTGTTAAGTATATTTAAAGCATACTTAAATAACATTTGTAAGGGTGTTTTGTGTACGGTTATTTTTACAGCTTTTAAGTTACTGCGCAAGGCAAATTTAAATATGCAAAAGGCATAAAAAACCACACCTTTATACTTTTAAAGCATAAAGGTGTGGTAGGGTTTTAAACGATGTTACGCAATTAATACGTTTAAAAGATAATAAAACATATTAAAGGCATATTTTGGATAAATTGTTTAATTAGTTACAAGAATGGTTTTACATGTTATTTGCAATTTTTATTGCTTGAACTTTTGTTGCTTGAGTTTGTGCTTGTAGAAGAATTTTTGTTAGAAGAATTGCTGCTTTTTGAGTTTTGTGAATTAGTTGTGTTTTTAGATTGTTTATTTTCCATGTTATTTCACCTCCCTGTGATAATAGTATGCACAAGAAAGTTTGAAATAATACATAAAATATGATATAATATTAAAGTTATTTATAATTAATAGGGGGCGGCAAAATGTCCGGGCACAGTAAGTGGAGCAACATAAAAAGAAAAAAAGAAAAAACAGACAGTCAACGAGCTAAAATTTTTACAAAAATTGGTAGAGAAATTAGCGTTTGTGTGCGTATGGGAGGCCCCGACCCTGCGTCTAACTCAAAGCTTAAAGATTTAATTGCAAAGGCAAAAAGTTGCAATGTACCTAACGACAATATACAGCGTGTTATTAAAAAAGCCGAGGGCGGCCAAAAAGACAATTATGAAAGCATTACATACGAGGGATATGGCCCAAGCGGTGTTGCAATGATTGTTGAAACTTTAACAGATAACAGAAACAGAACAGCTGCTAATGTAAGATATTATTTTGACAAATATGGCGGAAACCTTGGGAATATTGGTTGTGTTGCTTATTTGTTTTCTAGGCTTGGGGTAATAGTTGTGTCTACAGAAAATAAAAGCGAAGAACAAGTTATGGAAGATGTTTTTGACTGTGGTGCGCAAGACTACGATATGGCAGACGACATGGCCCAAATTTTAACATCGCAAGAACAATTTAGTGCAGTGCGCGAAGCACTGGAAGAAAAAGGATATAATTTTTTAAGTGCCGATATTGAGATGGTTGCCTCTACGCAAACGGCTTTAACACAGCCGGAAGACATGAAAAATATGGCAACACTTTTAAATTTGCTTGAGGACGACGACGACGTGCAAAATATTTGGCATAACCTTGAAAATGAACATGAACTTGATAGGTAAATTAAAATTTTAGTTAACATTTTAGAGAGGCAGGGATGAATGCTTGCAAAACAATCAAACAATATGTCATGGTTGTCTTTCACACATAGATAAAACAATAAAACAGTGTCCGTATTGCGGCCGAAAATTCGGCAACAATAATCCATCGGGTACTCTGCCTTCGCGCTTTGTAATAGCAGGCAGATACATACTGGATAAATGTGTTGCATTAGATGGAGAGGGCGTTACATACACCGCGGTAGATGCTAACTTTTCAAAGCGTGTGCTTGTTAAAGAATATGTGCCTGTTACAATTTGCTCTGCCAGAACAAACCAAGGGCAAGTTGTGCCAAGAAGAGACAGAGAAGTGCTGTTTAAAACAACGCGCATGGATTTTGTAGACTTATACCGTTCGCTTATGAGTGTTGAACACGCTGTGGGTCTTTGCAGAGTTTACGATTTAGTAGAGGCAAACAACACGGCATACGCAATACAAGAGCCACCAACAGGCACGTCGCTCTCTTTATATTTGCGCACACGCAAAACACCTTTAACGTACGTGCAGGCAATAGCGCTTTTGCGCCCAATATTCCTTGCAGTAGAGGCAATGAATAAAAAAGGCCTTTTACACAGAGGTGTTAGCCCAGACACTATATTTATAAGCTCAGACGGACGCGCAAAGTTGTCGGGGTTTGCAACAATTGGGCTGCGCACAGCAGACAGTGAGCTCCGTAGCCAGATTTTTGAAGGATATAGTGCGCCTGAACAATATTCAGTAGCCGAGTTTGACGGAAAATACACAGACGTATATGGGCTTGCCGCCGTTTTTTATAAAACTATTACCGGTGTAACACCGCCAAGCGCCGTTAGAAGGCGCATGAGCGATACATTAGTGTCGCCAAAAAATTTATCGGCAGAAATACCACCGTTTGTGTCTATTGCACTTATGCGTGCACTGCGCCTAACAGGCATTGAAAGAATGGACACGGCATCTAAACTATTGCAACATTTAAGCGAACCTACAAAAAGCCAAATTAAAAAGAGGCATTATTCTTTTAACTACAAAATGTTGCCCATAGTTGTGGGCGTAGTTGCAGTTTTAGGCATAATTACCGTGCTTTTTGTAATGATGTTAACAAGCGAGCCACCGGAGCCTGATGTATCTTCGTCTTTATCGCAAGACCAAATAGAATCTTCTCAAGCTCAGATACAAGAAATAACGGTGCCAAACTTTATAAATCAATCTTATGCAGACGTGCAGCAAGCAGAATATAACATACAAAATTTTTCGTTCTCTGTAACAGAGGAGCACGATTCTGTTTTTGGGCTTGGCAAAATTATGGAGCAAACGCCAAAAGCAGGAGAAAAGGTTTTGCCGGGAACGGTAATTCAAGTAGTTGTAAGTAAAGGCGCATTAACTGTAGAAATGCCACAAGTTGTGGGCAAAACACGAGTAGAGGCAAAAGCCGCACTTGATGCACTTGGTATTACGTATGATGTTTTAGAACGCGCAAACGACGGGACTCACGTGGCGGATACGGTTGTTGATTGTGACGTTGCACAAGGAACAGCAATAGACCCGTTAAAAGTAAAAGTTACATTATATGTGGCACAAGAGGCAGCGGGCTCAACACCTGCAAGCAGTAGTTCGTCTTCTGCTACTCCATAGCAGTTTAAGTTGTGTAACAAATAAAGTGTAAAGTTTATTATAAAAACATTTGCGCATTTAAAAAAGGTTTATTAAAAACATAAAGCCATAATTTACACATACAGCATATATTAAAATAAAAACAGTAGATGTTTTAACAACATTTACTGTTTTTTTATTTTCAAGTGCCAAAAACCACATAATAAAACCTCGTTTTGTCTGTATGTCAAAACGAGGTTTTTGTGTTTAATTTTACGTTAATTAAAATAAAAGCCTATTTTATTGCAAGCGAAATTTGGTCAGGGCAAGAGGTAGGCCTTTCGTTGCATTTAATGCCGCTAAGTAAATTTGCTGCGTCTTTTGCGGGCATGCCTTTTAATAGTGCCATAATGCCTTTCAAGTTTCCGTCACAGCCACCAATAACGGCTACGTCTTCAATTATGCCGTCATCGTTAATTTTTACTTGCGTAGATTTTGAACATACGCCATTGTTTTTACGAGTGTATTCCATGTTTAGTCTCCTTAATAATAAATTATATATGTATAAAACTTTATAAAAGTTTTTTTCAAATATGTGTAAGGTATAGTGCTGTGTAATGTTAAGTGCATGTGTTAAAAAATGAATTTTTTAATTGTGCTATGTAAATTTATTATAGTAATATTATAAAATTTAAACTTAAGGCAAAAATATAGCAAGCAATAATAACTTATTTTGCACGTTTATTTGCAAGTGCTTGTATCTTTAACAGCTGTTCTTCGCTTGTTGTGTTTGAGCCAATAGGTAGGGGTTTTGGCATGTATGCACCATGAAAATCGGTGCCGCCTGTTATAATTAAATTGTTGTTTTTTGCTATGCGCAATAGTTGAGTTCTGTGCTCTTCAGTGTTGTGCATATGATATACTTCAATTCCATCAATTAAACCCTTTGCGCCAAGCTCTTCACATAAATCTATATTATTATATACACCGGGGTGCGCAACTACGCATACGCCGCGCATACCTTTTATTATTTCTAGTGCGTCTTCAAGTTTAGTATACTCTGCCTTTATTTTTTCGTTGCGGTTTTCGTCTAAAAATAAACTGTCAAATAATTCTCCGTATAATGTTAAAGTGTATCCATATGCCTGCAAAAGGCGCATTATGTGTGTTTTAAAAACAACGCCACTTTGCTTTGAGTACTGTGCCAAATTTTCCCATGGAATAAGTGGAAACTCGCTTTTCACTGTTTCAATAAGCTCATACGCAACTTTGTTGCGGCTGGCGGCCATTGTGTTACACATTTCTAAAAAATCATTTGTAATTTGCGGGTAATAGCACAAAATGTGCACCATTTGGTTGCGCTTATTGTCTTTGCAGCTTATTTCAACACCGGGCACAAGGTTAATTGATTTATACTTAGAGTATTTTAATGCGTATTGTATACTTTTAGGCGTGTCGTGATCTGTAACAGACACGTGGCTAAGGCGTGCGTTATGGGCAAATTTTAAAATATCTTTAATATCTAAAAATCCATCTGAAAAAGTAGAATGCAAGTGTAAATCTGCGGGCATAATTTTCTCCGTTTCATAAAATAAAAACTAATATTATGTTAGGTAAAAAAGTGTATATATTAATAATACAATATATAAATAAATAATGCAATAAAAGCGTTGCGCAAGGGTGTTAAGATATAAAAAAGGTAGCGGCTTTAATGTACATAAGTACAAATATAGCCGGCTACCTTTTAATTATTTAATATGCTAAAACACTAAAGCTACAAATTATTTTAACCTAG
>CAYJDK010000106.1:6612-7201 GCA_964368905.1 uncultured Bacteroides sp. | reverse complement strand
TTATTGAAGAGATTGGTTACTATGACCCAACAAAAAATCCATCTGTTTTTCAAATAGACGAGCAAAAACCAAAAACATGGATTTCAAACGGCGCACAACCTACGGATACAGTACGTTTGTTGCTTAAAAAGAACAATATTATCTAAAGGCAGGGAGGTTTTAAAATGCAGGAATTGTTACTCGCTGTCGCAAAAGGCCTTGTTGAGGACAAACAAGCAGTACAAGTTACAAAAGAGCCCCCGAACGAAGAAAATGTTGTTATTTACAAACTTAGGGTTGCACAAGAAGACATGGGGCGTGTTATTGGTAAACAAGGCAGAATTGCAAAGGCTATACGCGTTGTTATGCGTGCAGCCGGCGTGCGTGAAGGCGTTAAAGTTATGGTAGAAATTGAAGATTAATTTATGATTTTATAACATAATTTAATGCAGTTAATAATGGAACTGTGTATTATTTACATTACGTTTTACAATATTTTAATAAAACATATTAAAATATTGTTATGAAATGTAAGGTGCACAGTTCTTTTCTTTTTTATTATTGTCTATTGGTTAATAATGTATTAACTTGCTTTGCAAGCATTAATTAA
>CAYJDK010000106.1:1394-6602 GCA_964368905.1 uncultured Bacteroides sp. | reverse complement strand
CATTTATATTGCGGAGACGGCAAGGGCAAAACCACTGCCGCAATGGGGCTTTGCCTGCGTGCACTTGGTAATAACAAACGTGTAGTTGTTGCCCAGTTTTTAAAAGGTGCGCCATCGGGAGAAATAGCAATGCTGAAAAAGCTTGGCGCAAGTGTAATTACAGGCAATGAAACACAAAAATTTGTGTTTCAAATGACAAACGAGGAAAAAGAACTTTGTAAAATAGAGCAAAACGAAATTTTAAAAAAAGCATTAAGCGAAGAATGTGACGTTCTTGTGCTAGACGAAATATGTTCTGCGCACAACTTAAACATGGTAGACGAGTTAACACTTAAAAACGCTATACTTAATAAACAAAGCGGGCAAGAAGTTATACTTACAGGCCGAGACCCGGCAAAATGGATGACAGACGCCGCAAATTATATAACGCAAATGGAATGTGTGCGCCACCCGTATGACGAGGGGATTAGTGCACGAAAAGGTATAGAATTTTAATTAATATAAATAAAATGTAATATAAAGGACGGTATAAAGAACATGAAACTTGGCATTGTAGGCTTGCCGAATGTAGGAAAAAGCACGTTATTTAACGCTATAACAAACGCAGGTGCGGGTGCGGCAAATTACCCGTTTTGCACAATAGAACCAAATGTTGGCATTGTACCTGTGCAGGACAAGCGCCTTGATAAACTTGCCGAAATTTGGCAAACAGACAAAAAAACACCGGCTATTGTAGAATTTGTAGATATTGCAGGCCTTGTAAAAGGGGCAAGTAAAGGCGAGGGACTAGGCAACAAATTTTTAGGTAACATTAGAGAGTGTGACGCAATTGTTCACGTTGTGCGTTGTTTTAAAGACGATGACATTGTGCATGTAGACGGTGCGGTTGACCCAATACGTGACATTGAAACAATAGACACAGAATTAATTTTAAGCGATTTAGAGCATGTGGGCACACGCAAAGAGCGTTTTGCAAAACTTGCAAAGGGCGGAGACAAAAAAGCACTTGCAATATTTGAGTGGCTTAAAAAGCTTGAAGAGCATTTGGGTAGCTCTAAAAACGCACGTAGTTTTGACTTTAACGAACAAGACGAAGAGCAAGCGCAAATTGTGCGTGAACTTGGGCTTTTAACAAAAAAACCTATTATTTTTGCCGCAAACATGAGCGAAGACGACCTTATGGAAGGCATGGAAACTAACGAAAAATACAAAAAAGTAAGCGAACTTGCAAAAGTAGAAAATGCAATGTGCATACCAATTTGTGCAAAAACGGAAGAGGACATTGCGTCTTATTCACAAGAAGAAAAGCACGAGTTTTTAAGCGAGATGGGCATAAAAGAAACAGGCCTTGATAAACTGATATCTGCAAGTTATGATTTGCTTGGGCTTATAAGTTATTTAACAGACGGCAAAAAAGAATGCAGAGCATGGACAATACGCAAAGAGACAAAAGCACCTGCGGCAGCGGGTAAAATTCACTCTGACTTTGAGCGTGGGTTTATACGTGCGGTTGTTGTAAGCTATACAGATTTTGTTGCATGCGATTACAACATGGCAACAGTAAAAGCAAAAGGTTTGCAGCGCACAGAAGGTAAAGAATATGTTGTTAAAGACGGCGATATAATAGAGTTTTTAGTAAGCAAATAAAACGTGTAAATAGCAAAAAACATTGTAACGTATGTGCTTTTGGCATATGTATAAAGGAAGTGTAAACTATGTATAATACATTAGGAATACTTGGCGCAATGCCGGACGAAATTAAATATATATACGAGGAATTACAAGACAAAAGCGAACATAAACTTGGCGGAAACACATTTTATAAAGGTGTTTACGGCGGCATGGATGTAGTGCTTGTTTGTGCGGGAATGGGCAAAGTAAACGCGGCGGCGGCAACACAGCTTTTAATTACAAACTTTAATGCAAATGCGGTGCTTTTTAGCGGAATAGCCGGTAACATGACAAGCAAAATAAGTGTTGGAGATATTGTGCTTGGTAAAACGGTGCTTTATCACGATGCGCAAAACGATATGATAAAACAGGCTTACCCTAATATGGAAGAATTTGCAGCAGACGAAAACATGTTAAAAGCCGCACAAGATGCTTGTGAGCAAGCGGGCGTTAAACATATAGTTGGTAAAATTGCAACGGGAGATATTTTTGTTGGAGACAGTAAAACAAAAAGAGAAATTAAAAACAAATGTGCACCGGATTGTGTTGAAATGGAAGGTGCGGCGGTTGCGCATATAGCGGCCAAAAACGATGTTCCGTTTTTAATTGTGCGAGCAATGAGCGATGATTCTGACGAAGAGGCATACGATACATTAGTTGGCAAACCGTTTGATATTAGCGACTATTGCAAAACTGCGTCTGACATAAGCAAAAAAATAATTATTAACTTAAAAAGTGGTGTTTAAAAAATTAAGTGTTTTTATATTTCGGCGGCTGTGCTCAATAGCACAAGACGAAAGCCATAGAATAAAGTATTTATATTAGCAAAGTTAATACAAAAAAAGTGTAATTAAATGCGGCGCCTTGCCATTATTTAATTACACTTTTTGTTTTAACAGGGTTTTACACATTTTTTACAAGTGTTTAATTTGCATGTTTTACCGCTGCGCCGCAATATAATAGCAAATAACCACAGAAAAAATGCTTATAAAAATGTAGATAATTCTTGGCGGTAAGCACTTTCTGCGCTTTCAAGCCTTTGTGCAAGTGCAATTGCGCCGCTATTTGTGTTTGTTAAGTTTACTTGCGCAAGCGCTTTTTGCATGTCTCTTATTCCCATAGTGCTTCCCTCAATTAACATTTCAGCCATTTTTTTAGGAGAATCGTCTGCAAGCGTTTTCATTCTTATGCCCATGTTTGCGCTCATTTTTGCCATTGGGTTTTGCTCTTTTGGTTGCTTTCCGTTAACGGCAAGCATGGCGTGTGCCCTACGAGACAAATCCTCATAAGTTGAAAGTTGCTTTTGTAGGTGGTGCAATAAAGAGGCATCTTTTGTTATTTCAATAAGCTGTTTTGTTGAGTTTTTGCCCATTTCTGCGTTTTTTGATATTTTGTTTAGTAAATTAATTGTGTTGTTATCCATTTTAAGCTCCTTTTCTTTGTTTTTATGCGTTTTTTAAAATAAAGCCTACTGAATAATTTGCTATTCAGTGCAAACGCTACGCATTTGATACAAAAAACGTAATAAATTTTATTTTAGTATTACCAATAGTTTGCTTTTTATAAATAAATTTAGCATTTTAAAATTGTTTACTTGTTTGCAAGGTTGTTTTACGGCATGGCCTAAAGTTAACCTTTTACACAATGCAAATAAAACAAAGCGCTATTTATTAGCATGTTTTGGCAGTTGCCATTAAGAACACAGGCAAAAAGCCATATAATAAAATATTTATGATAATAGCGTTGCAACACATGAAATCTTATATTATAATAAGAATAAACATATTTGGTATATGCAAAGGTAACATAAATTTAAAACGTTAAGCTTTGTTTTTTGCATACAAATGCAATCAAATTATTATATTGCAAAAATGGAGGCTATTATGGCTTTAGTTAATTTAAAACTTCAAAGTGAGCTTTTAAGTACGAATGTAGAAGTTGACATGTACTTTCCTTGCGACTTGCCTGCAGAAGTAGGATTTGAGCCAAAAGGTACGTTAACACTTTTGCATGGTTATAAGGGTAGTGCGTCCGCTTGGTTTTCGTACACTGCGGCAATAAGGTATGCCGCAGACAATGCCCTTGTTTTAATATGCCCATCGTGTTCAAACTCTTTTTATCAAGACTCTGTAATTGGCAACTACGAAACGTTTATAACAAAAGAAATGCCCATGCTATTATCTCGCATGTTTGTTTACCCAAAAGAACGCGAGCGCAATTACATTGCAGGGCTTTCTATGGGCGGATACGGCGCTTTGTACTTGGGCATGTCGCACCCGGAACTTTATGCGGGGTGTGCGTCTTTTTCCGGTGCGCTTGATTTAGAGCTTTTTGTAGAAAAATTTGACCAAACTAAAAAACTACAGATGGATATGCTTTTTAATACGGTAAACGATAAAATACCTGACAGTAAAAACTTATATAAACTTATAGATAAAATTGCTGCAATGCCAAAAGAAAACCAGCCTAAAATACTTAGCACCTGTGGCTATGAAGACATGGAACCATATTTTATAAAACCACAAAACGATGCATTTAGCGCATATGCAACAACTCTTGATATTGCAAATTACAAGCACATGGAATGGAGCGGAGACCATACATGGAAGTTTTGGGACAGAAGCCTTATTTATGCAATTGATTACTTTTTTAATAATGATTACGCAAAAATAAAGCATGAAGATTGGGCGCATAAACCCAGTATAAAATAGAACTGAATTGAGGTTGGGAAAGGAGGCTTGTTTAATGCAAGATTTGCACCGCCCATTGGCAGATAAATTGCGGCCAAAAACGCTAAATGATGTTTGCGGCCAACAGCATTTGCTATGCGAAGGCAAAGTATTTAGGCGTGTAATTGATAGCGGGCGAATTCCCAACATGATATTTTATGGACCGTGTGGAATTGGCAAAACAACGGTGGCAAGAATAATAGCCGAAAACAGTAAAATGAGCCTGCATAAACTTAACGGTACAAATGCCGGCACGGCAGACATTAAAGCAGTTATAAGCGAAATTGACACATTTAGTGGAAGAAACGGCATTATATTGTATTTAGATGAAATACAGTATTTAAACAAAAAACAACAGCAAAGTTTGTTAGAGTGCATTGAAAACGGCACAATAACGCTAATTGCATCTACAACAGAAAACCCATATTTTTATATATATAGCGCACTTTTAAGCAGGTGCACTGTTTTTGAGTTTAAGGCACTTTCAAAACAAGACATTAAAACAGGTGTAAAAAATGCAATTAACCAATTAAACATTAGCGGTAAGCAAAACGTAGAAATAAACGATGATGCGCTTGAAACGTTGGCGCTTGGCAGCGGCGGAGATATGCGAAAAGCACTTGGAGCACTTGAATTTGCAACAACTGCATTAATAAATAGTAACAGCGTTGTTATTACAAACGAGATGGTTTTACAAGTTGTGCAAAAATCTGCCATGAACTACGATAAAAGCGATGACGCACATTACGACAGTATATCGGGCTTGCAAAAAAGCATTAGAGGCTCTGACGCAGACGCGGCCGTTCAT
>CAYJDK010000106.1:0-1384 GCA_964368905.1 uncultured Bacteroides sp. | reverse complement strand
GCGGCTACTTGTTATAGCGGCAGAAGATATTGGCCTTGCATACCCTATGGCAATTACCATTGTTAAATCTTGCGTAGACAGTGCCATGCAGCTTGGCTTGCCTGAAGGTAGGATACCGCTTGCACAAGCGGCGGTGTTGCTTGCTACGTCTCCAAAAAGCAATTCTGCAATTATGGCGCTTGATGCCGCTGCGGCAGACATTAGGGCGGGTAAAAACGGCCCAATACCAAGGCACTTGCAAAACAAGCATTTTGACGGTGCCGACGCTGAGGTAAAAGGGCAAAATTATAAGTACCCGCATAATTACGAAAACCACTGGGTTAATCAGCAGTATTTACCCAACGAGCTTGTAGGTGTTACATATTATAATTACGCACAAAATAAAGCAGAGCAAACGGCTAAAGCATACTGGCAAAATATTAAGGGAAAACCGTAACGGCGACTTTGAGGGCAGCTGTGCAATTTAAAATGCCATACTTGCAATAAATTTAAGCACAAAGTCGCATTAAAATTAATACAAAGCGGTTTTTAAATAGGAGGTCTTGCGGTTATGAGGGTAATATCGGGCAGTGCACGTGGAACACAGCTTGAAACGTTGCCGGGTATTGATGTAACAAGGCCCACGGTTAATAGAGTTAAAGAGGCAATGTTTAGCAGTGTGCAGTTTTTAATACAAGGCGCAAATGTGCTTGACCTTTTTGCCGGTAGCGGGCAACTAGGTATAGAGGCGTTATCACGCGGGGCAAAGCACTGCGTTTTTATAGACGAAAACAGCACAGCAATTAATATAATTAAAGACAATTTAAATAAAACTGCTTTATTCGACAAAGCAGAAGTTTTAAAATATAATGCACAGGAATACTTAAGTAAGAGTAAAGGAAAATTTGATATAGTGCTTTTAGACCCTCCTTATGCACAAGGTGTGCTTTGCGAAATTTTGCCGTTATTAACAGCTGTTTTAAATAGCGGTGCAGTTGTGCTTGCAGAAGCAAAAACAGGCACAAACTTGCAAAACCGGTATGGCGAGCTTTTATTAAAAAAATCGTATAAATACGGAAATGTTAGCGTTTTTAAATATGAGTTTTAACATTTTAGTTATAAAAACAAGTAAGTATAATTATTGTTTTGCATTAATTTTGAATTGTATGCAAATATATTATTTATTAATTTTTAATTGAAAGGAATGTTCATTATGCGCATTGCAATTTGCCCCGGTAGTTTTGACCCCTTTACAAAAGGGCATTTAAATATAATACAGCGCTCGTGCAAACTTTTTGATAAAGTAATTGTACTTGTGCTT
Source organism: uncultured Bacteroides sp. (assembly GCA_964368905.1). GTDB lineage: Bacteria > Bacillota > Clostridia > Oscillospirales > Ruminococcaceae > Ruthenibacterium. The sequence goes on along the minus strand of CAYJDK010000106.1, from coordinate 84 downwards.
GTTAACCCGAATAAAAACCCAATGTTTAAGGCAAGCGAGCGCGTTGAACTTGTAAAAAGAGCAACAAAACATTTGTCAAATGTT
>CAYJDK010000105.1:3296-7204 GCA_964368905.1 uncultured Bacteroides sp. | reverse complement strand
CATACGCCTCTATCGCATGAGTCATTGCATCCATACCGGTGTGCGCTGTAAGCTTAGACGGCATCGTCTCTGCAAGAGATGGGTCAACGATAGCTACGTCAGGTGTAATATTAAAATCAGCCAACGGATATTTTATACCCTTTTGATAATCTGTAATTACAGAGAAAGCTGTAACCTCTGTTGCTGTTCCTGATGTGGATGGAATAGCGCAGAACTGCGCCTTTTGCCGAAGTGTTGGAAAATTAAATGGGATACATAAGGATTCGAATGTAGTATTTGGGTACTCATAAAATACCCACATAGCCTTAGCAGCATCAATGGGCGAACCTCCACCAATAGATACAATCCAGTCTGGTTGTACTGAGCGCATAACTTCTGCTCCGCGCATCACTGTCTCTACAGATGGATCTGGCTCCACCCCATCAAAAATGGTAACTTTCATTCCGGCCTCTTTCAAATAGGCCTCTACTTTATCCAAAAAGCCAAAGCGTTTCATAGAACCGCCACCAACCACAACAATTGCGTTTTTCCCCTTTAGTGTTTTTAGCGTGGCTAGCGAGCCTTCTCCGTGATACAAATCTCTTGGTAATGTAAACCGTGCCATTACAAACCTCCATATGTTAAAAAAATATCAATCTTTACTTTATTCTATTCTAACAGTAATTTTAGTTGCCGTCAATAGCTTTGTTAAAAAAATATCAATTTTTTAACAGCTTTAATATAATATTACTTTTCAATGACAATTAACACTGTTATTAATAGTTACTTAACAAAAATGTACTATGCGTAAATACGTATGCTCCAACTACGTTTTGCAACATTTTACTATTTGATAGCGATAAACACAAAGATATTTACAGCAAGCAATAGCTCAACTACGTATGCAAACGAGTGATGCCACATCAACATTTAACAACAACGACAAAAAACACATTTCACTTTTTCTTTGCTACTTCTCACTTGGTTTACAGAGATCCATCACTATTTTACTATTTGTTTAAATGCTTTATCATGATTAAAAGGAGTTTTTTATCTTATTTATATTTTTATTTTAAAAGGCAACGTAAAATAAAATATTCTTTTGCCTTTTTTAAGCAAGGAACACACAATAAAAAGAGAATGTTCTGCAATAAGCATACTGAATTGCAAGCTAATATCAAATGTTTTAAAATAATATTGTAAAGACGATTTAACATTAACAATGCATTTAAATTTAACTATATTATTATTACAATGGCAACACATCTTTCTTGTTAATTTGCTGGGCTAATGGTATAATTATTCTACAATTTTTTTAGTTTAAATGAGGGTTATAGTATGAAAATAAAAAAACACTACACTTGTGCGTTATTGTTGTCTATGGACTTACTGGGTGGCAAGTGGAAAATGAGGATTTTGTGGCATGTTTTACATGGCGATAATAGGTTTTCATTATTACAAAAGGGCATTCCAGATATAACTCATAAAATGCTTGTAACACAACTAAAAGAACTTGAGCAAAGCAACATATTGGTGCGAACAGTCATTTCCGAAAAACCGTTAAATATAAAGTACTCTTTATCAACAGAGTATAAAAGGCTAATCCCACTAGTAGAAGGTTTTTGTGACTTTTCTAAAGAATACGCAAAAGAAAATGCTATAACACTTGAAGATATATAGGTACAAAAAAGTACGTTATTGCCTAAACTGCTTTCCTTTGGATATAATAATAGTATATTAAAAGGAGGCAATTGAAATGAATTATCCAAGAGCATTTTCTCATATAGGTTTGTCTGTGCCTAATTTAGAACAGGCAGTAAAGTTTTATAGCGAAGTTATGGGTTGGTATGTTGTAATGCAACCATCTGTTATTAAAGAAGAAAATTCTTCGGCCATAGGTATTATGTGCGAAGAAGTGTTTGGTAAAGGTCATGGTGACTTTAAAATTGCGCACATGGTAACATCAAACGCCATAGGAGTAGAACTGTTTGAATTTGTAGATAATGATAAGCAAAAACAGCCGTTTGAGTTTAAAAACACAGGTCTTTTTCATTTTTCTGTACAAGACCCTGACATTGAAGGGCTAATAGAAAAAATTATAAAACACGGCGGCAAACAGCGTATGCCTATAAAAGAATATTACCCAAATGAAAAACCTTATAAAATGTGTTATGTGGAAGATCCGTTTGGCATTGTTTTTGAGATTTACACTCACAGTTACGAGGTAACATACTCTAAAGGCGCTTATTAATTATTTTGCTAATAAATAACACTGCGTACAATATAAAACAAGACAATGTGTGACAAAGGCACAAAACTAGCCCTACTACCCTAGTATTCTTATTTTGTAAAAAAGCACAAAAACTACATTTCACAATGTGAAATGTAGTTTTTAATTTAGCTTGCTTTTATAAAAAATATACTGTTGTTGAGACATAGGCACAAAACATTTTGTTAAATTCAAATGCAATAATTTATATAATAAATAATATTTAGCATACATATTTACAGCATATTATTTAGGCCTTAACAATATTGATTTAACACCAAAATTTGTAATTGAAAATTAGCAAAAAAATTAAAAATTAATTTTACTCACACATACACACAATGGGCAAATTGACGTGTAATTTTTGCTTTATATAAATATTTTGCTTTAAACCAAACTGATTTATTGTTTAAAAAATTAAATAATTCAGCTCGGCTTTCAAATGTCATATTACTTGTAACCTATCTTGCATAGTGCCAACAAGTATTATCAAAAATACGCAGTATTACTATGTTTATTAGTATGTTTGGGCTGTTGCACTCAAGAGCACAATCCAAAAGCCATAAAATAAAAAATTATGTTGTATGAGGTAAAATACAATTAACTTTACAAACAAACTTATTTTATGTTAAGCACTTTAACTGCATCAAGCAAAGTTTTTTCATAAGCTAACATTCCATATTTGTCTACCTCTGCCTTGCTTTTAGGTCCGTGAGTTAAACACCCGGCACCACCTATACAACCACTATTACACGCCATTCCTTCAATAAAATTAACATCGCTTAATTTTTTAGATGCTTTTAATATCGCAACTTTACAAGCATCTATTCCGTCACATCTTTCCGCTTTTAGGTCAAAATCAATATCTTGTTCTTTAATAGCTTGCACAACTGCATCAGACAGTCCCCCGCTTCTTGCAAAAATCCGCCCAAAATATGAAGCATTATCAAGTACATCAATAGGCAACTCTTCTAAATTTAAGTCTCGGCTGTCAAAAAGCGCCTGCAATTCCTCAAATGTTAAAACACTGTCTACATAATCGCTTACGCTGTCAAGTTGAAACTCCATTTTTTTAGCGGTACAAGGCCCTATAAATACAATTTTCGAGGTGGGGTCTGTATCTTTAATGTATTTTGCTATCTTTGCCATAGGAGACAAATTATGCGATATATGTTTTGAAAAATCCGGAAAGTTTTGCTTTATATACATTACAAAAGCAGGGCAACACGAACTTGTTAAAAAACCTTTTTCACAAAGCTCTTGAGCCTCGTCTAAAGCGACAGCATCAGCGCCTAATGCAGCTTCAACTATTGTATGAAAACCAAGTTCTTTAATTCCGCTTACAACTTGCCCTAAATTGGCATGCTGAAATTGACTTGAAATTGACGGTGCCACAACTGCATACACCTTGTAATCTTTATTTTTATTACTGTTTTTAATAATATTTACCGTATCTAAAATAAAAGATTTATCTGAAATTGAACCAAACGGACATTGATAAACACAAGCGCCACATGCAATACATTTTTCATTAATAATTTCAGCACTGTTATCTTTTGTCTTTTGTATTGCTTTTACTTTACAAGCACTTTCGCACGGCCTTTTTCTGCTAATTATAGCGTAATACGGGCATACTTTTGCACAAGAGCCACAGTCAACG
>CAYJDK010000105.1:0-3242 GCA_964368905.1 uncultured Bacteroides sp. | reverse complement strand
CTTCATCAATTTGTGCAACGTAATTTTTATCAAACGAAATAGCTCCAAACTTACAAACTTCATAACAGCGATGAGATAAACACCCTCTACATGACGATGTTACAGTATAGCCGGACACAGGACATTCATCGCAGGCAATATCAATAACCTCAATTACATTTGGGTTAGATTTATCTCCACCCATAGCAATTTTTACTCTTTCGGCTAAAATTGCTTGCTCTTTGTATACGCAGCATCTCATGGTAGATTCTTTGCCGGTTATTATTTGTTTTGGTATATCTGTAATATTTTCTAGCAGTGTGTCGTTCCATGCATGCCTTGCAACTTCTCTTAAAACTTTATATTTTATGTACTGAACCTTAGTATCAAATTTTTTCATTTAAAATATTTATTCCTTTCTAAAAATAGCTAACTTTTATCTTTTTCCCAATTTTTTTCAAATGATCTGCAAGCTCATCTATAAGCTGCATTTTTATATTAAAATTAATTGGCAAATCCGGGTTTTGATGTGCGGGATTAACGGCTTTACCAACATAAAAATTTATATCGGTAGCTTCTTCAAACAACAATTTTGCTATAGAGCTAGCACCATCTTTTTTAACACTCCATTCTGAGTGAAGCTTATTTTCAGCTAAATAGTCTTTGGCATAAGTAAGCACTTTATTTATAGTTATAATCCCCTCTGTAACCAGCTCTACGCCATCAATTTCTGCAATAGGGGGAACATCTGAGCTAACAAAATTAATTGATGGAACCAGTTCTTTACCCAAAAACTTTGCAGCTATTGAAGAAGTTGTTCCTCCACAAACTATATGCTTACCCTCTTTTGAAAAAAACAAAGACATCATTCTGTCGGCATCATTTCTATTAAACGGAGGTCCTATTATTAAGTTCATAGGCTCTCTTCTTCTCATTTTTAAGGTGCAAACAGTTGTATCGTCTCCCGGGTGATTTTCATATAAATTAGAACACTCATTGAGCAAAATGCTATTCAATGTTTTTGCAGAAAAGCCCACATGGCTTAAAGGTTCCATATATTCAATAATATCTTTTCTTTCCCATCCAAAGTTAAGCTCTTTTCCAACCCCTGCATGAATGCAACCATCGCTCATTAAAAAGAATATGTCATTTTCAAATAAATTTATTTTAGACATTAATATTTTCTTACCGCTTATAATTGTTTCATTGTAAGGAAACTCATAGTGCTCGTTATCTCTAAACAAAATAACTTTTGGGTTATCATATTGTATTATTTCAGCTTGTTTGTTGCCTTTTAAAATTCTAAAAATTGTAAATGTGGAATAGGCAACCCCACGAACAGCGCAAACCGGCAATGTGGCTGCAATTGTTTCAACACAGTCTGAAATACTCAAGCCTTCTGAAACCATTGTGGATATTATTTTAGCTGCGAGCGTTGCAAGTATATTTGCTTTTACACCACTACCAAGTCCATCTGCTAATACTATTGTTGTAGAGCCGTCAACTCCTTCAACAACACAAATTTGGTCGCCACACAATTCCTCACCAAATTTATTTAAACTGCTATGTCCAATATCAGCACATAGATGAATCATTTTTTATCGACTCCTTTAATTTTGTAAGCGCAACTTTGGTTTCAGCAGCTGTTTCTCCCAATAATGATGCAATTTCATGAACAACTCTCATTTGTTTCTCTATAACTTTATCGGTAGTTTCTATTGTTTTGCGGCTTATGTCCTCTTTTTTAGCTCTTTCGTTTTCTTCTTCTGTCACATCTCTCATAATACATATAAACATTTTATACTGTCTATCAAAAATAATAGTTTGATGAATATGCTTATCGTATTCTGCTAAATAGACTTTTTTCTCTCTTATAGGCACGCCTGTATCCCTAACAATAATAAAATCCTCCGGGTCTAGCACTTTTATTATTTGTTCACCTAAAATATCATTTTGCGATTTTAAATTTAATAGTTTCACAGCTGCGTTATTTATTTTTTGAGCCTCTAATCTGTCATTTAAAACAATAATTGCATTTGGAGTATTACTTACTATTAAATCAGAAAAAGTCTCTGCTTTTTCACTTAAATAAGGAAGACACATGGTAAGATCCGCTTTACCGTAATAAACAGCCTTGGCCTTTTCTTTACACGAGTTGTAGCCACATGATCCGCAGTTAAGCTCATCTTCCTTAGTTTCTTTGCCTATTTGTCTAAGAATATCCGCAATTTCATTTTTTGATGGCGCAATGTTTTTACGGTTTATTGGCGTAAAAATTTTATACATACTCTCTTTTGGTAATTCCGATACTTCAAAATCTTTTTTACCGGCATAATCTTGAATGTTTATATTATCTAAAATAGAGTTTTTTCTGTTTTTCTCCATGGCAGGCCCGCCAATACAACTTCCTTGACATGCTGACATTTCTATAAAACATTTCTGAACTTCCCCCTCAACAATTTCATCCAAAACTTTTATGCAATTTTCTACACCGTCAACCGCAAAATAAGAATAGTCAGGGTCTTTATTTGTAATTGTTTTTAAAATACCGCCTGTAGTAGGAAAAAATCTTGCTAGGCTATCCAATGTATCGTCTTTTTGCTCATTTACATCTATTTTTATGTTTTCTTCATCAAACCATTGGCTCAATTCTTCAAAAGTTAAAGCTTCATCTACTATACCACTGTAAAATCCGGCTTCGTCTTTTTTAGCAACACAAGGCCCAATAAAAACTACTTTTGCATTGGGATATCTTTTCTTAATATCTATAGCGTGCGCTTGCATAGGTGATACAACATCGGCAAGAAACGGCAACAAATTTTGGTAATATTTTTGTATAAGCAAATTTACAGAGTGGCAAGAAGATGTGATAAGTATGTTTTTCTTATCCTCGGTTATCATTTTTTCATATGCGTTTTTTACAATTGTAGCGCCTATTGCCGTTTCTTCAGCATGATGAAATCCAAGAAGTTTTAAAGATTTTTCTAATGTTTTTATTCCAACACCGTTATAATTTGCAATAAACGCCGGAGCAATAGAAGCTATAACCGGCACACCGGAATAAATATGAACCTTTGTTGCCTCTACACTGCTATCAATTTCTTTTGCATTTTGAGGGCAATTTACAAAACATTGTCCACATAAAACACATTCATTACCAACAATATTTGCTTGACCTCCGGAAAATCGAATAGATTTAACAGGGCAGCAACGTATACACTTATAACAATTTTTACAATTAGATTTTTTTAGTTTTAAATACT
>CAYJDK010000104.1:7111-7418 GCA_964368905.1 uncultured Bacteroides sp. | reverse complement strand
TTATTTGTTAAATGATATTGTTACTAATAAATTTAATGTAGTAAATGGCAGTATTACAGTGGAACAAACATATGGTTTAGGCGCTGTTATTGACGAGGAAATGCTAAAAAGTGCTGCAGTTTACAGTAAAACATTTTAAATTGTAAGGTTAAGAGTATGCATGCAAAGTTTTTTACATTTTTTATAAAACCTTGCGTTTTTATTTTCGCATAGGCTAAAATTCAGCAGAAAGCATCAAGATAAGCCTGCAAAGAATTTGCACCGAATGACGAGTTATTCAGTAGGATTTAATTACTTTGAAAGGAAA
>CAYJDK010000104.1:5463-7101 GCA_964368905.1 uncultured Bacteroides sp. | reverse complement strand
GGACAAAGTTGAGGATTTTTTGTTTCAAAAAAGTGAAATAACAAGGCACGATAAATGTGCTTTAATTGAAAATTTAGAAAGTATGTTTTGTAGCCCTGTGTTAGTATTAAAAGGATCAGATTATGAAAAAGGCTATGGATATGGGCGATTACTTGCTTTAAAAATAAGCAAGCAAATAAGTGTAATGCTAACAGCTTGTTATGCACTGGACGGCGGTTTTGTGCCAGACGGTAAAGCAGTACCAAGTGATGAACAAATGAAACTTGGGAAAAGTAAAATTTTAGAGCGTTTAAAAAAAGAAATATTACCTGCAATTGAAAGTGAAACACCATACATTTTAAAGCAAGTTATAGGAATGTACGACGGCATAAGAAGTAAGGGCGTTACAATTGATTACGATGACCTGTTAATTTTTTCAACAGCACCGGAAAGTATTGATAGGCCTGCAGGGTGTTCTAGCTTTTGTGCATTTGACAATGCCACAAAAGACAAAGAACTTATACATGCCGCAAACCAAGATTTTGAAAGTTATTGTACATTGCATGAAAATATAATTGTATTAATAGAGGAGAGTGAAAATGGGCATACATATATGGGCCCCACTTTTTTAGGTATGCTTTTTGCGGCCTCTTTTGTTAATAGCGAAAAATTAGGTTATAGCGAGATGACTTCGTCTTCAAGGCCGTATGCATGGCCGCAAATACCGCATTATTGGCAAGCAAAATTAATTGCACAAAATGCAAACAGTGTTAAAACAGCATATGATATAATTAAAAACACTGGTGGGACAACGGGTTGGAATATACTTGTATCACAAACACAGCCCAAAAATGCTTGTGCAAGTATAGAAGTTGTAGGAGATAAAATAGGTATTAGAGAACCAAGCAAAAAAGCAGAAAACATGCTTTACGTTACAAACCACTTTATGGCGTATCCCGGTGTAGATGGATACACGGGGCCAAATTTGGTTAAAGACCAATTTGCTCTTTTTAGCACTAAAAAAAGTACAATACGCAGACTATACGGTGACGAAAACGTGCAATGGAGCGATATTGACACGAGTGAAAAATGGGAAAATTTAATACAGTGCCCTAGATATGATAAATATGACCGGTTGTTAACTGAAGAATACGGCGAAATAGATGTGCAAACGGCAATAAAAGCACAGAGTATAAGCCCAATTTGCGATTATGGCGAAAACCTAGCCAAGAAAACACAATATACACCACCGTTTGAAAATTTGTATGGCTACACTAGGCCGGTTTGTGTACAATATTTAAGAAGTATATATTCTTGTGTGTTAAAACCAAAAGATGGGATTATATATTTAGCAGCAGGTGCAACACCGGCACAAGAGGGAACATTTTATAAATATAATTTACAAGAAATATTAAGTAACATATAGCAATTACTTTATAATATTGTTTTATGCATTAAAAAACATATCTGCGTGCAAAGAAAAAATAACAGCACAGCAATATATTGTAACTTTGCAAGTTTTATTATATAATAAAACTTGCAAAGTTTTTTTGTGTAGCATTGTTTTAAAATGTTGCAATTAAGTGTGCATAAGGGGTGTGTATGAAATTTATTGAAGCATATAAAAAATTAGATAATTTATGCAAAGAATTATTTAAC
>CAYJDK010000104.1:1456-5453 GCA_964368905.1 uncultured Bacteroides sp. | reverse complement strand
ACAGGAATAAGCACGTATATAAGCACAATGGAGCAAATAGAAAGCAAAACACTAGTGAAACTAAAATTAATAGATGATTATAAGAAATTAAAGTATTATAGGCATATTCGTAATAAAATAGTGCATGAAAATGGCGCAAACGAAAAAAATATGTGTAATAAAGATGATGTAAAGTGGATTGAATCTTTTTATAATAAAGTGAAAAAATCTGAAGATCCATTGACAATATATTACACTAAAGCAAGAAAGTTGAAAAATAAAAATAGAAAACCACATAAAAAGCATAAAGTAAATAAAACGGTGTATATTTTTAAGTTAGTTGTGCTTTTAGCGCTTTTTTTACTAATAATATACTTAATATGGCAAATTTTTAATATTGCACTAACGCTATAACAGAGCACATTGCCGCGTTATTAAAAAAAATATTTACTACATATGTAAATAGCACTGTATGTTATTTATAAGTTAAAATAATTGAATTTAAAGGGGATTTGTTATGAAAAAACATGCAATTGTTATATTAATATTTATAATGGCTTTTTGCTTTTTTGCATGCGCACAATCTAATAGCACTGCACAAGTGCCAAACCCAATTGTAAACGTTAGCAGTGCTGAAAATTTTACCGAAATAGGAATTATTTTAAACGTGCCAAAAAGCGCAACAAATGTAACGTATAACATAGTTGCTAACACAGTTGCAGAAATTTATTTTACGTTAGATGAAAATGAGTTTACTTTAAGGGCGTCTAAATTTAATGAGGGTGTAGAATTGCACGGAATTTATGAAGAATTTGATGAAGAGGCAATGGGCACTGAAATAGATGCAGATAATTATTCAATATCAGAGTACGTGAATACAATTAAAGGCGGAAAAGGCGCCCTTGCCACTGCTAAAATTAATGTTATTAACAAAGATGCTTTAAATGTTACACTTTTTACTAATGCGCAACTAAAACTTTCTGAAATAAGTGCAGTAATGAATGAAATATATCCGTTTATTGTAGGCGACATAAGTGAAGGTGCAAACGTAACAGAAGTAGCAAAAGAAAACGATGAAGATGTTGAAATAGAAAGCGAGAAAATTGAAATAAACAGCGAAATAAACTGGCAAAGTGATACGCATTACGCTGTGGCACTTATTGGAGGTTATTACGATAACATGCAAGACGTTATGGTTGAACCAAAAGAAAAATATGTGCCTAATATACAAAACAGCCATGAATTTGGCAGTGAAGGGAACGAAAAGTACTTAATAGTCCCAAGGCATACAGATACGTATATTGAAGTATTTGAAATAGAGCTTTCAGAAGATGGGCAGGTTGTTAAAAAGAATGAAACACCTTCTTTGACAACAGAAAAAGGCTCTGTACTTTGGCTTACTTGCAATATGAGCGATTTATATCCTGATGTATTATTGGTTTTAAAGAATGATGAAGGTTTAATTGCTGAAGTATCGCCATTTATAAGTTTAAAAGATGGCGAAATTGTAATTACTGAAGAAGGACAAATTTTACAGTAAAGTGGTATTTTTTAAAATAATGAACGTATTAAAGCTTATAAATATAGCAAATAAAAAAACGTTAATATTAAATTAGCAGTAATTAAAATAAAGTAGCAGGTAAAACACTGGTATTAAAATCAATTTTTTTAAAATAATTAATAATTACAAATATATAATTACATAAGGTATTTTATAGAACTCAAGCACATATTTTTAATATGTGCTTGAGTTCTTATTTGTGCTTTAAAAAACGGTATATATATTTATACAATAAGCTTTTTTTATATTTTAAATAAAGAGAGGTAATAAAAATGTGGGAAAGTAATGCAAAAACCAATGAATTAACAGAAAAAAATTATGGAAAGCCAATGTACCATGCGCCTGCAAAAAAACCAAAAGAAAACTTGTTAACGATTCAGTGCATAATATGTGCAGTTATTATTATTGTAATTTATGGCTTAAAAATGATGAATAGTTTAATTTACTCGCAATTTGCAAATGAATTTAGCGAGTGTATTGAAAGTGGAATACACTTTAGCGAGGAAACGCCCATATTACGTTTTATAGACAACACCGTTGACACAGCAAGAAAGGCAGCCGTTGACTTAAGCAATAGTTTTAGCAATGAAGAAAGCAACAACACACAAACTGCCTCAATAGGTGGCTTTTCAAACGTTAATTTTAACGATATACAAAACGAGGTAAGTCTAGATGCGTTTACAATTAGCGAAGAATTAATTCAGCCAACATATGGCGTTTTAACGTCTAAATTTGGAATGAGAGAAAACCCAATTACATTAAAAGAAGAATTTCATTTAGGCATAGACATAGCAGCGCAGCAGGGCGCTAAAATAATGGCATCTTACAGCGGGCAAGTAATTGAAACGGGCTATACAAGCCAAAGGGGAAACTATATTATTTTACACCATAGGCAAGGGCTTCAAACATTGTATCAACACCTTGAATGTGGTTTTGTGCATACCGGACAAAATGTTAATACAGGGCAAATAATAGGAACAGTGGGCAATACAGGGTTAAGCACAGGGCCGCATCTTCATTTTGAACTTATTTTAAACAGAAAAAGAGTAGATGCGCTTTTTTTATTTGATGAGCTAGCAAAAACTTATAATGTAGATGAAAACCAATGAGAATAATGTTGTTTTATGCTTTAATATCGTTAGGTTTATTGTTAGACGGGGCATATTTGTTTAGGATAATGTTGTTTTGTTGCTTTGTACATGAATTAGGCCATGTTGTAATGTATGTTCTTTGTACAAAAAAGCTGCCCAAAATTGAGGTTTCGGCAGGTGGTGTATGCCTAAAAAGAACACAGCATTTAACAAAAGCTAAAAAAGCATTAGTATTAATAAGTGGCCCCGGTAGCAATTTATTAATGTTTTTACTTATGTATTTACAAGCGCAACAAAAAGCAACATATGAAGGCTACATTATTGCGGCAGTAAATTTATGTATATGTGTATATAATTTGTTACCACTGGCAGCATTAGACGGCGCACAGCTAGTAGAGTTATTTTTGCCAATACAATGTATAAATGCATTTCAAAAATTTCAAACAATAACCATAGCGGTGCTTGTTGTATTAATGCCAATATTTGCGTTTAAATTTAATTTGCCTGTCTTTGTGGTGTTAGGTGCGTTTATTGCCCCTGTTTATTTATTATTACAAAATACTTTGTAATATTTGTTTTTTTTTGATATAATAAAAGTATATAGATGCTTAAAACATTTAAAATAATTTATTATATTTAAAGGATGAAAATATATTGGATAAAAAATTGAAAAAAGTTCTTTCAACAGTGCAAAAACCCGGTAGGTATACAGGCGGTGAACCAGGCTGTGTTTATAAAGAATTGGATAATATTAATTTAAGATTTGCTTTTTGTTTTCCTGATACATATGAAATTGGAATGTCTTTTTTAGGAATGAAAATATTGTACGAGATATTAAACAATGAAAGCAATATTTGGTGTGAGCGTGTATTTATGCCATGTACAGATATGATGCAAGCAATGAGAGAAAATGGCATACCGCTTTATGCGCTTGAAAGCAAGAGCGAATTGTTAGATTTTGACGTTGTTGGTTTCACATTACAATATGAATTATCATATACAAACATACTTGCAATGTTAGATATGGCAAATATACCATTTTACTCAAAAGACAGGGACGAAAAACACCCATTAATTGTTGCGGGGGGCCCATGTGTATGTAACGCAGAGCCCGTTGCAGATTTTTTTGATATAATGATGTTAGGCGAGGGCGAAGAACAACTTTTGTACGTTTGTAATACCATAACAGAATGCAAAAAAAATAAATTAAGTAAAAAACAAACCTTAAAAGAATTAAGCAAAATAAAAGGTGTTTATGTTCCGTCTTTTTATGATGTTGATTATAAAGACGATGGTACAATTGGAAAAATAATTGCAAAAGAAGGCGCATTAGAAGTAGTTGAAAAAGCAGTTATTAAAGACATGA
>CAYJDK010000104.1:0-1446 GCA_964368905.1 uncultured Bacteroides sp. | reverse complement strand
CCAATGATAGGTGCTATACACGATAGAGCACAAATTGAAGTTTTAAGAGGTTGCGTTAGGGGTTGCCGTTTTTGCCAAGCGGGCTTTATTTACAGGCCAATGAGAGAGCGCAGCGCAGAAATGCTGTCCAAAGCGGGCAAAGGCCTGTGTGAAAACACAGGGTACGATGAAATATCGCTCACATCACTTTCAACGAGTGACCATTCTGAACTTGAGGGGTTACTAGATAATTTACTTATATGGACACAAAAAGACAGGGTAAGCATTTCTTTGCCAAGTTTACGCATAGATAATTTTTCACAAGACCTTGTAGATAAAACAACTAAAATTCGCAAAAGTGGGTTAACATTTGCACCGGAAGCAGGAACCCAACGCCTTAGAGATGTAATTAATAAAAACGTTAATGAGCAAGAAATAGAAAAAAGTTGTAAATTAGCATTTGCAGCAGGGTATACATCTGTAAAACTTTATTTTATGCTTGGGCTACCTACTGAAACTATGGACGATATAAAAGGAATAGCCGATACTGCACACAAAGTGCTTGATTATTACTTTGAAACTGAAAACAAACCAAAAGGTAAAAATATACAAGTAAGCGTTAGCGTTGCATGTTTTGTGCCAAAACCACATACACCGTTTCAGTATTGTGCGCAAGATTCGTTGCAACTTTTGCATGAAAAACAGCAGCACTTGTTAAGCAGCGTGAAAAGCAGAAAAATAAGTGTTAGTTACCATGATAATCGTACAAGCTTTTTAGAAGCTGTTTTTGCAAAAGGAGACAGAAAGCTTGCACCCGTTATAGTAAAAGCATATGAAAGCGGATGCTTTTTTGATGGTTGGTACGAACATTTTAAATACGACACATGGGTTAAATGTTTTGAAGAATTAAACATAGATATGGCATTTTATGCAAACAGAACCATAAGTGAAGATGAAATTTTGCCATGGAGTCATTTAGATTACGGAGTTAGCAAAGAGTTTTTAGCAAAAGAATATAATAAAGCAGTAAGCGCAGCAACAACACAGCCATGTAATAAAGCTTGCTCAAATTGTGGTGCAAATAAAGTTATTGGGGGTGCTTGCTTTGGTTACAATTAGGTTTTGGTATGAAAAAAAAGGCGATGCTTCTTATATATCGTTACTTGATTTACAGCGCGTTATGCAAAGAGCGTTAAAATGTTCTAAACTGCCTGTTTTTTATACACAAGGGTTTAACCCGCATATTTACATAACATTTGCCGCACCACTTGCACTGGGTCAACAAAGCATAACCGAATCTTTTGAAATAAAACCGGCAATTGATGATTATAATTGGGGAAATGCAGCACAAACGCTAAATAAGCATTTACCTAAGGGAATAGTTGCGGTTCGTTCCGAAATTGCAAAAATGCCTGCAAGTTTAATAGCTTTTGCGCAGTATAGGCTAACTTTTTATGAGGATGATGT
>CAYJDK010000103.1:6954-7420 GCA_964368905.1 uncultured Bacteroides sp. | reverse complement strand
AAAGTTTTAGAACTTGCAGTACTATGTAATGACGGACAAGTAGAAAAACAAAATGACGGTGTTTTAAAACATATTGGAGACCCAACTGAAACGGCTATGGTTGCAGCGTATATGGACATTGGGTTTAGCAAGCAAACAATAACACAAGAAAACCCACGTGTGGGAGAAATACCTTTTGATTCGGACAGAAAATTAATGACAACTTTGCACAATAGTAATGGAAGATTATTTTCTGTAACAAAAGGCGCGCCGGACCAAGTTTTGGAAAGATGCAACAATGCAAATACAAAAGAAATTATGGCTGCTAATAAGCAAATGGCTGACAAAGCACTAAGGGTTTTAGCAGTTGCAATTAGAGAATTAAAAAGCATGCCTCAAAACATTACTGCCGATGAATTAGAAAAAGATTTAACTTTTGTAGGCCTTATGGGCATGATAGACCCGCCAAGAGAAGAGGCAAAGCAAG
>CAYJDK010000103.1:2319-6944 GCA_964368905.1 uncultured Bacteroides sp. | reverse complement strand
ACACCTGTTATGATAACAGGCGACCATAAAGATACTGCAACAGCTATTGCAAAAAACATAGGCATTATTTCAAACGAAGCACATGAAGTTATATCAGGAACAGAGTTAGACGAAATAAGCGACGAGGAATTGCTTGCAAATATACAAAAATATCGTGTATATGCAAGAGTATCGCCTTCGCATAAAATAAGAATTGTTAAAGCATGGAAGAAAAACGGTCAAGTAGTTGCAATGACAGGCGACGGCGTTAATGATGCACCAGCACTTAAATCTGCTGATATAGGGTGTGCTATGGGTATAACAGGCACTGAAGTTTCTAAAGGTGCCGCAGACATGATTTTAACCGACGACAATTTTGCAACAATTACAGCTGCCGTTGAAGAAGGACGTACAATATACCAGAACATAAAAAAATGTATATCTTTTTTACTTTCAAGCAATTTGGGTGAAGTAATTACAATTTTTGTGGCAATGATAGCAGGTATAGGCTCTCCACTTTTGCCAACGCAAATATTATGGGTAAATTTAATTACAGATTCTTTGCCGGCGCTTGCACTTGGTGTAGAACCGGTAGAAAAAGATATAATGAAAAGGCCGCCTATGCCGGCAGCACAAGGCTTTTTTACAAAAGACACTGTTATTAAAATATTGTTAATGGGTATTATGATAGCTTCTTTAACATTGTTTGCATATGTATTGGGGCTTTATATTTTGCCGCAATCAGGGCAAGAAATAGCCGGAACAATGGCGTTTATGACTTTAGCATTAGGGCAACTTTTCCATGCGTTTAACATGAAAAGCGGGTTTTCACTTTTTACAACAGGGGTTAAAAACAACAAGTATTTAATTTATGCTTTGTTGGGCGGTATTACATTGCAAACTATAATATATGCTGTGCCTTATTTGGCAAGCGTATTTAGCATTGTGCAGTTACCATTGTTAAACCTTGCCATTGTTATTGCACTTAGCGTTGCTCCTATTATAATTATGGAAATTGGTAAATTTATTAGTAAAGCTATTAGTAAGTAAAGCATAATAATTTGTTATGTATTTACATGTTTTGGCGGATTCATTTAATAGCATGAGCCGAAAGGTTTATATAAAAAAGCCCGACACTAGTCGGGCTTTTTGTTTTACAATATAAATTAGTCATTTGTATTATTGTTATCAACAAAACAGTCTGAAAATTCAATGCACATCTCTTTCATAAAATTATCAAAAGTACCGTGGCTTGATGTACTGCTTAACACATTTGTTTTAGCACCAAAGTGTTTTTGAGGAAATTGTATTTTAAAAACAGTTTGCATAAATGGCTCGCTATTTACAAAAATATAACCTGCATGTAAATCAATTAAGTTTTTAACAATATACAACCCTAAACCAATAGAATGTTTGTCTACACTGTTATCGCTGGTGTCGTGCCAATATTCTTCAGAAATATGGGGCAATTTATCCTTTGTAATTCCGCTACCGTTATCAATTACAGATATTGTAATAAACCCGTCTACTAGTTCCGCTTTAACAATTATTTTTGAGTTTTCACGCGGTAAATGCTTTATAGAATTAGATATTAAATTTAATATTATGCGTGAAAGTACGTTTTCGTCAACATCTGCAATGCACACATCCGGCAAATGGCAAATAAAATCAAATTTTATGTTTTTAAATTTTAAAAATTTCTCAAGCATTTTGAAATTTTGGTTTAATATTAAAGATATATTTTGCGGAACTATTTGTATAGAATACTTTTGACACTTAAGCCTGTCGGCGTCTATAAAATTATATGCAATACGTAATGTTTTGTGTATGTTGGTGCTAGCAATGTCAAAAAGATCTTTTATGCCGCTATCATATATTTCTCCGCTTTTTGATACCTTAGCCTCAAGTAATTCAATTGCAGAAAGTGCAATGCCTATAGGTGAGGTAATTTCATGTGATATTGCGGATAAATTTATGTTATCAGGATGTATCATTTTTACACCACCTTTCATTACGCTTATTAAAAACATGCATTTTAATAAAATGAAGCTATGCAAAATAAAAAATTAGTTAATTAAAGTGCTACTGCATTTAATTTTAAACTTTGTACGGCAAGTGTGAGGAATTTGCCGTTAGATAATGATGTGCTGCCACTTAGCTCGGCAAGTTGAACAAGGTTTTGCATAGCGGGAGTATGTTTAAGAACAGCAGATTTTATTGCGCCTGAAACAGCATTTTCAACACAGCGCGAGTCTGTACCGTATCTGTCGGCAATATCTCTGTACATTTGTACTAGTGTTGGCCTTGTGTTTGTGCATGTCATTAATGTAAACATTAAGTTTTGTATATATTCAAAGCCAATAAGCTTTGTTGCAACACCAAGTTCTAAAATATGTTTGGATATTTGCTTTTTCAAATACTCGTCCGGATTAGAGTCTATATGCATCATCTTAGTAAGTTCACCGGGAGCATTAGAGTTTAGCAAATCTTGTGATGAAATTAAACGAATTCTGCTAATAAATGTGTCCATGCTAAATGGTTTTCTTAAAAAGTAATGTGCACCGTTTTCTAACATTAAGTTCATAATAAACTTTTGGTTACTAGAGCTAATTGCAAGAAACTTTGGCATCTTTTCAATGCGCTCGCAGTTAAAATATTCAAGTACACCTAAACCATCTATAATTGGCAAATTAAAATCAATCACAACTACATCAGGCAATGTATCTTTAATTTTAATAATGGCTTCTTTTCCGTCGTGTGCAACACCACAGCAAACCATATCATCAAACATGTTAATTTGCTGTGTGTAAACAGTACAATAGTCCACATCGTTATCTACTATTAAAATGCGTGTTTTAGTAAACTTATGCATTACAATCACTCCCACATAAAATAGAAAAGCAATTAATTAGTATCCCATGTAATATATTTAATTGAAAAGTCGTCTAAAATATCATACGCATGCACAGGAGAAATGCTATTGTTGTGAAAAAGGTTAAAAATAAATTCAGCTTGCGCACAATCACATATAATATCTATACAAACCTCTTTAGGCTTTGCGTTTTCTTTCTTTTCAATAATTATAAGGCTATACCAGTTTTCGTAACTTAAATTTTGTGTAACTTCACAGCTATAATCATTATTATGCTGTGCTTTTGAAAAAGAAGAAAAATTAATATTTCTTTGCTTGCAACAATCTAACATTTTAATAACACGTCCTAAAATTATTTTTTATGCTACGTGTTTATTGTAATTAAAATACTTAAAATTTGCAACGAAAAAGAAACATAGAATTCCATGTTTTTCCTTGTTTTTGTGTAGTAAATAGTAAAAAATACACAATATATTTATTAATAAATTGTTAACAATGCAATAAAAACTTAAATTTGTAATAATTTTGAAAACAAAATTATTGTTTTTTTGCTAAAAAAAGTAATTAATTTGTAAATGTTAATTTAACAAAAAATTACTAATAGTAATAATATGGCTAAATATAATTAATTTAAAGTTACTGTTTGTAAATTTTATTTTATGTTAATATAAATTTAAATAACTGTACTTTACAATAAACCATATTATAAAGTACAGTTATCTTTCAAATTAATTTAAGTCACAAACAGATTTTTTAATTGTCAATATTTCTTTAGGTGCAACAGATAATTGATTAACTCCAAAATTTACAAGCATTTTTACGGCGTTTACATCACACGCAAGGTCACCACAAACACTAACAAATACATTGTTTTTAATTGCAGAGTTAACGGCCATTTCAACCATTCTAATTACAGCAGGGTGATATTGGTTATAAAAATGTTCTACTGATGAGTTTTGCCTATCTGCGGCTAATGTGTATTGGGTTAAATCGTTTGTGCCTATACTGAAAAAGTCAACTACTTTTGCCAGTTCTTCAGACATCATAACAGCAGCAGGTGTTTCAATCATAACACCAATAGGAACTTTATTATAAGCAATTTTATTAGCCTTTAAATCGGTACAAATTTCTGCAATAATATCTTTTGTTTTATTAACTTCCCAAACAGAGCATATCATTGGCAAAAGTAAGCTTATATTACCAAACGCAGACGCCCTTAAAGCCGCTCTTAGGTGGGTTCGCAATAAATCTTCACGTTCAAAGAAAACTCTCATTCCTCTGCACCCAAGCGCGGGGTTTGCCTCTTTATAATTAATAACTTTGTCAAGCTTTTTATCGTCGCCCAAATCAGGTATGCGTATAACAACATTTTTGTTTTCCATAATTTGCACTACGCGCTTATATGATTCAAATTGAGTTTCCTCACTTGGAAAGTTATTTGCATCAAGATACAAAAACTCTGTTCTAAAAAGGCCTATGCCGTCTGCGCCGCATTCAGCTGCAGAAACAACATCGCTTACGCCTGTAATGTTAGCACAAACTTCAACATTTTTACCGGATTTTGTAATAGCTTTTTTGTTAATGTAATTTTTTAAACTATTGCGCTTTTTCTTTTCAATTAAAATAAGTTGGTCAGCCCTTAGCATATGCGTATCGTCCGGTTCTAAAATAAAAGACTGATCATAAGTATTAACTATTGCGCGTTTGCCGTTTATGCCCTCACTAACAGGCACGTTTACAAGGGCGGGTATAGCCATAGTGCGTGTTAATATAG
>CAYJDK010000103.1:0-2309 GCA_964368905.1 uncultured Bacteroides sp. | reverse complement strand
ATTTTTCCATTTGCACTGGTTCTCCGGGCGTTAAATTGTCGGCAACAACAATGCATGGTTTATTTAAAATTTGTTGGTTAATTTCTTTGCCTGTTAAATTATCAATTATTATATTGCTAATGTCATTTATGTCAGAAATGCGCTCCTTCATATATGGGTCACTAATCATTTCAAATTGCTCTTTGTATTTTTCGTTTACCATATAAACCGCATATTCAGCGTTTGTGTTTTCGTTTTCTATTATTGCTAAAATAGAATTAATGTATTCTTTATCTTCAAGCATTAATTTATGCGCATGAAATATTGCAGCCTCGCTCTCGCCAAGTTCAGCCAAAGCTTTATCGTGTAATGTAATTAATACATCAATAGAATTTTTGTGCGCTGTTAAAAAACGTTCTTTTTCAGACAAAGAGTCTGAAACAATAACTTTTTCTACATTGCGTTCACGCTTTTTTATTTCAAATACATTGCCAATGGCTATACCGTCGCTTGCCACTTTACCGCAAAACTTTCTCATATTGTAACCTCACTGCATTATAGATTTTGCCCTGAAAAAATAACCGGGAACAAAAACCACACGATACTGCTTAGTTTAAATAAAATTTACAAGATGTTGCGTTATTTTTAAGTTGCAAATAAAGAATAAACTAAAAACTAAAAAAAATTTAAAAATATCACGTAAAAAATGTTTCAATATAAGGACATTATATACAATTTAAAACTTATTTTCAACATATTTTGTAAATATTTTTAAAAAGTTCATATAGTTTTTGCAAAAAAAACATATTAATTTTATATAAACCGTAAATATTATGTTTTTTTTGCAAATTTCGTATCATGCTAAAGTCAATAGTAACTTTTAAGTAACTATAAGTTTTTTTTGTACCTACTTTACAA
This sequence comes from uncultured Bacteroides sp., assembly GCA_964368905.1. GTDB lineage: Bacteria > Bacillota > Clostridia > Oscillospirales > Ruminococcaceae > Ruthenibacterium. Next base: position 1,412 of record CAYJDK010000103.1, on the reverse strand, counting down.
TTTAATAAATATATTACATAATTATTATTAAAGATTTTAGCCGCTTATGTCGATGATAAATTAGAATCTGCTTAATGTACTGAAATTTTAGTTTAATGCTTTGGAATGCAGAATGGAGAAAAATATGAAAAAAATTATATCAATACTACTAATAATATTGTTAATATCTACAATGGTTTTAACTTCTTGTTCGTTTGGTGAGGATGACAAACTTATTGTTGCAATGGAACTTGCATACCCGCCGTTTGAAACAAAAGATGAAAACGGAGACCCAACCGGAGTTAGTGTAGACCTTGCTAAAGCAATTGGAGAACACATTGGTAAAGAAGTGGAAATAGTTAATACAGCATGGGACGGGTTAATACCTTCTTTACAAACAGGCAAAGCGGATATGATAATTTCTTCAATGACTATAACAGCTGTAAGGGAAGAAGAAGTTGATTTTTCAATACCGTATGCAAATTCAATGCTTGCTATATTAACAAATAAAGACGCCGGAATTGAAAGTATAGAAGATTTAAATAGTGCCGATAAAAAAGTTGCGGTTAAAACTGGTTCTACAGTGCATATTTTTGCAACTGAAAATTTGCCAAATGCAAATATTGTTGTATTAGCAGACGAAAGTGCTTGTGTAACTGAGGTATCACAAGGAAGGGCAGATGGCTTTTTGTATGACCAGCTTACAATATACCGTAACAACGTTGCTAACCCAGACACAACAAAAGCGGTGTTTATACCTTTTCAAGACACTGAATTTTGGGGAGTTGCCGTAAAAGAGGGTAACGAGGAATTGCTAGAGCAAATTAACGAATGCATTGAAAGTTATGACTTTGATATTTTAACGCAAAAATATTTAAGCGAAGAAAAAGAAGCTTTTGACGAGTTTGGGTTTAAATGGTTTTTTGATTTAAGTTAACCATAAAACACCATATAGTTTAAAAAAGGTTTTGAGAGAAATTTTATTTTAAAACTTTAAAGAATTATACAAAACGAAAATTGTTTTATAGATGGTATCGACAGTGGTCAATACGGTTATTGTCGGTACTATCTAGTTTATATTTTAAATAAACTTATAATGGAAATATAAAATTTATAACATAAGGATTACAATGAATTTATTTATATCAGCCGCAAAACAAACGCCTTTAATTAAGGCGTGTATAAATGTATTAATTTTAACAATATTTGTGGTTGGGGTATTGTGGTTTGCGCTTTACAGGGTAGGCGTTACTTTTGACTTTGCCTTTTTCGCCGATTTTAGAATTAGGTTAATAGACGGTTTTATTTTAACTGCACTAATAAGTGTTTGCAGTATGGTTTTAAGTCTTATTTTTGGTGTTACAACAGCAAATATGCAATCATCAAAAATAATAATGTTAAAATATTTTGCAAAAGGATATATTACTTTTATA
>CAYJDK010000102.1:0-7450 GCA_964368905.1 uncultured Bacteroides sp. | reverse complement strand
AAATCCTTTAAAAAAAATTGTTTTTCTTCTTTTTATAAAATAACACTACAAAATTTATATAGTATAATACAAAAACTGCATACAAAAATGCATGTATTAGCGAAAAATTCACAAAACAGAATAATTGTTAAGCTATATACCCATAAATAAAATACACCCATTTAAAATGGGTGTATTAAACCTTTTTTACTTTAATATATTTTTTTATTTAATTAATCCACATCTTTTATAACTATATCTTTCTTATAAAGTTAGCAATGTGGCATAAGCAAGCCCGCCTATTGTAACAATGGCAAGAGGCTGTGTCATTTCTGAGCCATCTCCTATGCCAAGCGCCATTGTAACCATTGCAAGAATTGTTGTTAACGCTGTCATTAAAACAGGGCGAACACGAACGCGGCCTGTGCGTAAAATTGCTTGTTTTCTGCCCATGCCTTCTATTCGCAGTTGGTTTATTGTGTCTACAAAAACAATACCGTTATTAACAACTACACCTGCAAGTACTAAAAAACCAAGCATTGCAACTATTGATAACTCATTGCCTGTTAAAAGCAATGCTAAAAAGCCTCCGGTAAAAGCAAGTGGAATTGTGAACATAACAATAAATGGGCTAAGCAAGCTTTGAAATTGTGCTACCATTATTAAATAAACAAACACACCCGCAAGCACAATTTCTAAAATCAAATCATTAATAGAGTTTGTTATTGTCTCATTTTCTCCCGCAATTTCAATAGCATACCCGTTTGGAATTTCATATTCATTAAAAATTTGTTCAAATTCGCGGCTAACAAGGCCAATGTTATAGCCCTCGGCAATTGCTGCCGTAACAGTTGTATACCTAGAACCATTCATCCTGTTAACACTCTCAACGCTTTTAGCCGTTTGTGTTCCTGCTATTTCACTTAGTTGTACCGTGCTTTTTTCTCCTTGCATATCTGTTACTTCAAACTCGTGCTGCATTATATTATTTTTGTTTGGTATGTCATCTTCATCACGTATAATTATTACAGGATATTCGTCTCCTTGTTGCATTAATGTTGTTGCACTGTTTGTGCTTGTAAGTTCGCTCGTTATTTCCATTTGAATTTGTGCAACAGTTAAATTGTAATGCATGGCTGCATTTTTATCTACTATAATTCTTAACTCATCCCCTGTTTTTTCTATCTGAGAAACATCTGTAGTTCCGGGTATTTCGTTAAACAAATTACGCATGTCTTGTGCTATTGTATCAAGTGTGTCAAAATCGTTTCCTTTAATAATAAGTTCAATTCCGCTTCCACCAAGTGCAGACATATCCATACTTGACTCTTGAACTTGAATTTCACAATCCAAGCCTACTACAGCTTCATTAATAAGCCTTGCCGCATTTGCATTTGTAAGTGATGTGTTCTCCTCAAGTAAGATGTACATTTGAATGCTTTGCCCCGAAGATGCTCCCATAAGCATTTGCTCTGCTCCACCGCTTATTGTAATGCCTACTGTTTCAATGCCTTCAATGCTTGAAATTCTATTAACAACTTCGTCGGATGTTGCAAAAATTTCTTCATTTGTTGCATCTTCCGGTACTGTCATAGTTGCAGACATTTGAGCACTTTCCATTGCGGGCACAAAAGCCGTGCCTATTTGAGTTACTTGATACATACTAAACGCTAAAAGAACAATTGATAAAATTAACACAGGTGCTTTATTATTTAAAGCATGGCTAAGAGTTCTCTCGTAAAATTTAATAAAAGAATTAAACCATTTTTGTTGTTTTGCCGTTTCGTTTTTAAGTGTAGTTGCACCCATGGCAGGCACAAGTGTTAATGCAACAAACAAACTTGCAAGTAAAGAATATGCTATAGTTAGCCCCATATCGCTAAATAAATCTCTAGAAATGCCTTGAGTAAACATTATTGGCAAAAACACACAAACTGTTGTTAATGTAGATGCAAATATTGCACCGGACACTTGTTTTGCACCTTTAACTGCCGCTTTTGCCGCAGGCACACCCTCGCTTCTAAGCCTATAAATATTTTCTATTACAACTATGCTATTATCAACAAGCATGCCAACACCAAGAGACAACCCTGAAAGAGATATAATATTTAATGTTATATCTGTAAAATACATAGCGGTTATGGCACAAAGTAAGCTAAAAGGAATACTGCACGCAACAATAAAAGTTGGCCTAATATCCTTTAAAAATATTGCAAGTACTATTATTGCAAGTATACCGCCAAATAAAAGGTTTGTTAAAACACTTTGAATAACTATATCAATATACTGCCCTTGATCCATTAACATTGAAAAATTTATGTCTTCATTTTCTTTTTCAATTTCACTTATAACACTTAAAATATCGTCTGAAACACTGGCTGTAGATGCCGTGCTTTGTTTTTGAAAATTTAATATTACACTGTTATTTCCATTAACTTTTGCATAACTTGTATCTGAATTATCTGTAAATTCAACAGTTGCAACATCGCTAAGTTTTACTTCGCCAATGCCATCTATGTCTGCGTAAAATATTACTGTGTTGCTAAGTTCTTCAATTTGCTTATATTCTTCTCCTACCTTCACAAGGTAAGAAGCGTCTCCATCTTTTACATAACCTGCAGGCATATTAAAGTTTTCTGCCATTAAAATATTGCCAATTAAATCTGCTGTTAAAATGCCTGTTATATCCGCTTGTTCAAGGGCTTGCTCTTTTGCCTCGTCCATTTCTTCTTGTGAAGTTTCTAGCTGTTGTTTTGCCATTTCAAGCTCTGCTTGTGTTGCATCCAGCACAACTTCGCCTTTTGTAAGCTCGTTAACAGATTGCATCTTGCCGCTCTCTAACTGTGCATACACTTCTTGCAAAGATTTTAAATTTGTTTCAAGTTCAGGCAACATAACAGCAAGCACTGCTTTTTCTGTAGCAATATTGTTTAACTCCGTATCAATTTCTTGTGCACGTATTGGTGCGTTATCAATAATAGCAACCTGTTCTTTTGTAAGTGACAATATCATTTCTACGCCTTGTACCGGAGTTGGTGAAGCACTAACAAGAGTAGTTATTGCTTGCAAATAATCATCAAAGTCTGCATCAGATAAAAGCAATATATCTGCTGTTGTAGACGGAGCTGTAATAGCCAATAAAGTATCGCTTGGGTCGTTTAATGTTTGTGCATACATACTTAACATGCCGGGAGGGGCCGTTGGGTCTGCCGGATTTCCGTTCAATGCAAAATATGCTGCTAAAAGCCCTTCTTTTTCTGCAATAAATGCTTGTTCACTGGCAAGAAGGGCTGCTTCTTCACTAATAATAGCGGCAATTTGTGCCACTGCACTATCAATTTCAGCACTATATGTTGCAAGTTCTTGTGTTGCTGCGTCTTTACCCTCTTGTAAATCGGTTTTACCGCTTTCTATTTCGGCTAGCCCATCTTCTATCTCGGCTTTTGCATCATATAATTCTTGTTGTGCTTTTGCAAGTTCTTCGTCAACACTTGCAAGCACTTTTAAATTAACATCATTAATCTTTTCTTGGCTTAATGTTACAGAAACTTGTGTTTGAATTAAACCTATTGTATCCACACTTGCAACGCCGGCCAAACGTTCAAACTCAGGTATAATTTCGTCTGTAACTATAGTAGAAACTTCTTGCGGCGTTTTATTTTCAATATCCACACTTGTAACCGCAATAGGAAGCATGTCCGGGCTTATTTTTAAAATTGAAGGCGTCCCTACAAGGTCATCAAAACTGCCTTCTACTAAATCTATTTTCCCGGAAACATCTATCATTGCCGAGTCCATATTTGTGCCTTCTTCAAATTCAAGAATTATCATGCCCATATTTTCGCTTGACACAGATTGCACATTAACTATGCCTGCAGTTGTTGCAAGAGTTGCTTCAAGCGGACGCGAAACCATGCTCTCCACCTTTTCAGGGCTCGCTCCGGGGTATGGTGTTACAACTATCATATAAGGTAAATTAATTGTCGGCATTAAATCTGTTGTTAGATTCATAAAAGATATAATACCAAGCACAAATACTAAAACTACCGAAACAAGAACCGTATATGGTTTTTTTACGCTGAGAGTAGATAACATTAATTTTCTCCGTTCTGATTATATACAAAATTAGCTATTTAACACAAACTAATTGTAGATAGCTATTATAATTTTTAAAACAATAATTTTCACTTCAGTTCTACAACAGTAACTCCGGCTTCGCCTTCGCCAAAAGTTCCAAGCCTATAACTTTTTACACTTTTGTGCCCTCGCAAATGCTCGTGTATTGCTTTGCGCAATATTCCGGCACCTTTGCCATGTATTAAATAAAGTGTGTTTTGGTTTGTTAAAACTCCGCCATCTATAAACTTGTCTGCTTCATGCAATGCCTCGTGCACAGTTAAACCAATTAAATTAATTTCCATGCTTGCGGTTCTTACACTGCTATTGCCGGACAGTGTGTTTTTATGTGTATTATTTCTTCTTGAGTTGTTACTTTTAACGGCTTTACTGTCTTTTTTAATTTGCGCCAATTCCGTTAACGCAACTTTAGTTTTAATGGCCCCTGCTCTAACTTCTACCATATTATTTTTGTCGGGCAAACTTTGAACAGCACCTTGCATTGCAAGTTTAATAATATAAACTTCCATGCCTACTTCAACATTATTAATAGGTATATAGTTGCTTAAATCTTCTTGCGCTTTTTCTCCATACACAAATAATTTTTCTGTTTCTTTTTTTGCAATTTCTCGTGCACGTATTGCTCGCTGGCTTGCAGCTTGCTTATCGGCTTTTTCTAGTTTTCTCAACTCGTCCATTAAAGCAAATGCATTTGTTTGCACATCGTTTGTAAGTTTATTTGCTTTTTCGCGTGCTGCAGCAAGTTCATTTTCACCCTGTTTTATTAATTCATTTCGTTGTTTTTCGGCTTTTTCAAGTTCTATTTTTGCAATATTGCTTAAACGTTTTATTTCTTCTTTATCATTTTTAAGCTCTGTTTTTAAACTTTCAAGCTGTGTTAAAACGCTGTTTAGTCGCTTATCGTCGTTAGAGAGATGAACACTTGCGCGATTAATGATATCAAATGGCAAGCCTAGCTTTTCACTTATTAAAAATGCACTTGAGCGGCCCGGCACTCCTAACTGTATTTTATACGTTGGGCGCAATGTCTCAATATCAAACTCACAGCCTGCATTTTGTGTGCGAGGCGTATCCAGTGCAAAAATTTTAAGCTCTGCATAATGTGTTGTTGCCATTAACTTAGTTCCTGTTTTTTGTAGCTTTTCTATAATAGAAACAGCAAGTGCCGCGCCTTCTGCCGGGTCTGTTCCTGCGCCAAGTTCATCTAATAAAACAAGCGTATTACCATTTGCTTTATCTAATATTTGTGTAATATTTTTAATATGCCCCGAAAAAGTAGATAAACTTTGCTCTATGCTTTGTTCGTCGCCTATGTCTGCTAAAATTTCTTCAAAAACACATACACTGCTAGACTCATGTGCAGGTATTAAATATCCGTGGGCAGCCATTGTGCTTAAAAGCCCGGCAGTTTTTAACGAAACGGTTTTGCCGCCTGTATTAGGCCCTGTAATAATTAAAGTGTCGTAATCTTTACCAAGCTGTAAATCTATGGGAACTGCTTTATCTTTATCAATTAGCGGATGCCTTGCTTTTACAAGGTTAAAAAATTGTTCGTTGTTAACAGTTGGCTTCATTGCATGGTGCAATAACCCAAGGTTTGCTTTTGCAAGTATTTTATCTATTTCAATCATTGCATTAAAGCTATGCGTAAACATTGGCTCTAGCTGTGCAACGCTTTGTGTAAAATTACTTAATATTTTTTCAATTTCTTCTTTTTCAAGGCTTTTTAATTGCATTATTTTAGCATTTGCTTGCACAACTGCAGCCGGCTCTACAAATATAGTTGCACCGCTTGATGATACATCATGTATAACACCGGCAACTTCGCCTTTATTTTCAGCTTTTACCGGTACAACGTATCTACCATTGCGAAGCGAAACAACAGACTCTTGTAAATACTTCGAAGCTTGTTGAGATTTGATAATATCATCAAGTTTATCACGTATTGAGTTTTCACTCGCCCTAATTTTTCTGCGCAACTCATACAAGGTGTCGCTTGCAGTATCTGCCATTTCTGTTTCAGATATAATGCACTCAAATATGTGTTTTTCCAGTGTTGGTTGCACTGTAATTTTATAAAACAAATCGTCTGTTACAAGCTCGCCTTTTTCAGCAAAATTGTACCAAGACGTTAAATTTGAAAAATTGCGCAAAGTATGGCCTATAAAAAGCAGTTCTGCCATTGAAAGCATACCGCCTTTTACAGCCCTTTTTACTGCAGCTTGCACACCATTTACGCCTGAAAAACGTGGTTTTCCATGCTTAACAAGTATAGATAAAAGCGCGTCTGTACAATTTAAATTGTGTGTAACACTTTGTAAATCTTTACTCTGTTCTTCATTTATTAATAACTGTTTTGTATCATCACAAATTGCAAATTCACATGCTTTTTCAACAATTTTGTCGAACTCAAGTATTTTCAAGTATTTAGAATTCATATGGCCTCTTAAATATTATATAATTTATTAATTTTTAGTATATAGAAATTAAAGTACACTTTGTAAAAACTCCAGTGTTTTTGGTTTTTTGTCAATACAAGAAAGCACATAATTTTCTATTATTTTTGCAGTGTTTCCTAAACTATTACCATTAAGCACAAAATTAAAAAGTGTATTTTCTTCGCTAAAAGCAATGTGGCGCATTGCATTTATGCCGGCAGCATCTATATTACAATCAATTTCGCGCTGTTTTGCACAGTTTTCACACATGATACAAGCATTTTTATTGTCAAAATAAAAAGCTTTTGCATCATAACACATGCATTTTTCACACGCAACTAAATTTGGCATGTACCCGCTGTTACACATTGTTCTAAGCTCAAAAATAATTTTAAGTTGTAATGCATCGCGCTTTTTTTTGCTTAAAAAATAAAACGTATTTAATGCAAGTTTCAATTGTATTTTACTCTCTTCCCCGTGTGGTGCAAGAATACTTGCCAGTTCAGCAATATACATTGCAAGTGCCATGCTTGTAATATCCTCATGTAAACCTATAAAAACTTCTTGTACCTCGGCCTCGTTAACCGTGTACATGTTTTTACCTTCAAAGAGTGTAAATTCGCTATAACAAAAAAGGCCGGTTGAGCTAAAGAGCTTATTTTTCAACCGCAAACTACCTTTTGCAATTGCCGAAATTATCCCAAGTTCCGGCGTTAAAACAGAAAGCACTCTGTCATTCTCTCCCGTTTTTGTTGCTCTCAGAACAAGGCCCATTGTTGTTATTTGCACTAATAATGTCCTCCTTGTCAGTGCACTTCTTGCCATCTTCATCTTTTTTAAAGTTAATATAATCTTCAACGCTTCCGCTAGATTCAAACAATTTCCAAGATTTTTTA
>CAYJDK010000101.1:5618-7453 GCA_964368905.1 uncultured Bacteroides sp. | reverse complement strand
TTAAAGAATCCATCATAAGCAAAACGTCAAGGCCCTGATCTCTAAAATATTCTGCAATTCCTGTTGCAACAGACGGGCACTGCTTTCTAAGCATTGCCGGTTGGTCTGATGTTGCTACAACTAAAACAGATCTGCTCATTCCCTCGGGTCCTAAGTCTTTTTCAATAAATTCAAGAACTTCCCTGCCACGTTCTCCAACAAGTGCTATAACGTTTATGTCGGCTTTAACATTTTTTGCTATCATACCCATAAGCGTACTTTTACCAACACCGGAGCCTGAAAAAATACCTATGCGCTGGCCTTTGCCTATAGTTAACATACCGTCAATTGCCTTTATGCCAAACTCTATTTTTTCGCGTATTGGCGGGCGTGACATTGGGTTAATATAATTGTTTTGCTCCACGCAAAACACATCACCGCCCTCAAATTCGCCTTTTCCGTCTATTGGTTGGCCCAGTGCATTTATAACCCTACCCTTTAAAAAAGGTCCCATTTTTAAACTTAGCCTACGGTTTGTGTTGCGCACAAAGTTCCCTGCCTGTATGCCTTCCATACCCGTATATGGCATTAATAACATTTTATCGTTTTTAAAACCAACAACTTCTGCCATAACTTCTTGCCCTGTTTGCCTGTTAAAAATGTGGCATATGTCTCCTTTTGCTCCCCTTCCGCCAGTTGCCTCTATAGACATGCCAACCAAATTTTCTATTTTACCTATATAACTAATTGTCTGCGTATTTTTAATGTCTTTTATCATTTGTTTAATAATGGCCGGCACCCCCTTACATTTAAATGTACTATTAATTTTTACACATTATTTATAGTCGCCCTTATGTTTTTCATCTGTGTAGATACGCCTGCATCTATTATTTCATCCGGCATTTCTATAATGCATGTGCCTTCTTCGCTGTCTTTAAGCGGTACAATCTTAACGTTATCTGAAAGTCCGGCAAGTGCCGCTGTTAACTCAGGGGAGCTTTCAACTATGCCTTGTGCATCATTTTCACAAACGTAAATTCTTACCCATTCTCTCCTTTTTAGCTTTTCTGTCGCCACTTGTATCATTCTGGCAATTACCTCGTGGCTGCTTTTCAAGCTAATTTGTATAACTTTTTCTGCTACAGCTAATGCAAGCTCGCACATTTCTGATTGTGATTTTTTAATTATTTCGTCTTTTTCTTTTAGTGCTTTATTAATAAATTCATAAACTTGTGCTTCAAGCTGTGCTGCCATTTTTTCTTTAGCTTCAACAATACCCTCTTCCATGCCTTTTTTATATGCGTCTTCTTGCGCTTGTTTTATTTCACTTTCTGCACTAAAACGCAATAATTTTGCACTTGTTGCAGCTTCTGTTACAATTGCCTCTGCCCTTTTTCTTGCATCTGCAATAATTTCGCCAGCTTGTATTTCGGCAAATTCCACGCCAAACGGCTTGCTCTTGCCTTCAAAGTCATTAATATTAACAAATTCTTCTTCGCTAATATCTTGCGCATCGTTATCAGTTGTTTTATTTTCGTCATTTCCCGTGTTTTGTTCTTGCATTTCTTCGCCGTTTTGCACAAGGTTGTTACCGTTTTCGTCTAAAAGTTCTTGCTCTTCTTGCTCATTTAGCTCCTCTTGCGGTAATTCCTCAATTCCAACGTCTATGCTATCTACATCGGGAAAAACAAATTCGTCGGCATTTATGCCTAAAAAGTTTTTGAATATATTAGACAATTATATCGTCCTTTCCTCCCTTGAGGATAATGAGTTCATTGCGTTCTTCAAGGCTTCTTATTACACCAACTACGCGCTGTTGAGCTTCTTCTGCGTCCCGCATACGTACATTTGTGGTA
>CAYJDK010000101.1:0-5608 GCA_964368905.1 uncultured Bacteroides sp. | reverse complement strand
CATAGAAACAATGTCTTCGAATGTGAACATTCTTTTGCGAATTTCTTCGGCAAGAGTTTCGTTTGTTTTGCCAAGATGGTCGAATATGCTTTTTTCGCTTGCCCTGTCCAAATTGTTCATAATCTCTGCAACGTAATCCACACCACCAATATCCACTTCGCCTGTGCGAACAAGTGCGCTGAAATTCTTTTCGAGTTCTTCTTCTATTATTTTTATGGCGCTAGGCGATGCACTTTCCATATTTGCAATTGACTCAATAACCTTAACTTGTTTTTTTGCATCTAGCTGTTCAATAACACTGGCTGCCCTACCTGAGGGTGCATACGAAAGTATAAGTGCTATTGTTTGAGGCCTTTCATGTTGAAGTGCAGAAAATAACGATTTTTCATCAACTTTACCTAAGAAATCAAAGTCTTTGCTCATTAAAGCGCTTGTTACTTTTTCTAGCAAGCTTTCAGCTGCTTGCGAGCCAAAGGCATTTTCAAGTACAGAGCGTGCATAATCGTATCCGCCCTCTGTAACTGCCTTGTTTGTAAGGCACATTTGGTAAAATTCGTTTAAAACAGACTCTGTTGTTGCAGAATCTATAAACCCTAGTCTTGCAACTTCTATTGTCAAGTTTTCAAGGTCATCAGCGGCTAGGTGCTGGTATAGGGTAGATGCTTTCTCGGTGCCCAAAGACACAATTACGGCTGCGGCTTTTTGCTTTTTAGACAAATTAAGCGGTAGCACGTCCAAAGGTACGGGCACAGACGTTTTTGCCTCGGCTTCGGCTGCAGCGGCAGCGGCAGCAGCAGCTTCTTCGGCTTTATTTGCTTTTTTCTGTGCTTTATCAGCCATTTGCCTCGTCCCCTTCCTTCAACCAGTTTTTAACCATTTGTGCTGCAATTTCAGGGTTTTGTTGTGCAAAATCTCTTACAGTTTTCCTTAATTCAACACTCCTATCAGAACGTATATCCATAATGTCAACTATTTGGTCTGTAATATCATTTGGTGTTATGCCTGCATGTGCCGCTTGCGGCATGCCGTTTACCATATTAACTTGAGCCTGTAGCTGTTCTTGTTCTTGCTCTTTTTTGCGTTTTTTGCGGCGCCCTATACTTGCTAGTATAATAATTATTATTAATAATAGTATAAATACGCCTGCCCCTATTATTATGTATATAATATAATCAGACAAATCGCTTGGTTGTAATATTTGCGCGCCGTCTTCATAGAACGGTGCCATCATTATATTTATTTTTTCTTGTTGTATTTCCGAGTTAATGCCTGCTGCACGGGCAACTAAACTGTATAGCTCGCTTTCGTTCATTCCTCCTGTTGCGTTGCTGTTAAGTGTAATAGAAACCATTACATCCGTTACAGTTCCGCCTAGGTTTTCAGATTGTGTGTTCTCTGTATCAACAAGGAATTCTTCTTCTCCGTAATTTGCCAATTGGTCTAAATTAGGGTCTCCTGCGGCTTCATCTTCAACATAAGTGTTTATGTCTGAGTTAGTTGTTGTTCCTGCCGCTCCGCCTTCTGTTTCATCGTTGTTTCTAATAATTTCTTGGTCATATATTTTACTGCCTATAATGCCCTCTCCGCCTGTGCTTCCGTCTTGCGCCCAATCTTCTAACGAATAATTAACGCTTTCTGTAACACTGCGAGAAACATTAACAGTACTGTTTACGCTTATTCTAATGTTGTCGGCCCCAAATAGCGGTTCTAAAACAAACATAATATTGCTTCTTAATGTATTGTTTACTTCGCGCTCAAGGTCTAATTTTAATGTAGCTGCATCTTGGGTTGAGCCTATGCCGTTAGAGCTTGCGGAATAAGTGTTGCCTGCTGTATCTGTAATGCTAATATTATCAATTTCAAGGCCTTGTACTGCAGTTTTTACAAGGTTACTTATTGCTTCAACTTGTTGTTGAGAAAGCATTTGGCCGCTAGTCATTGTTACCATTACCGATGCGCTTGCCTCTATAATATTTCCGCTATCTAAAACATATGTATTATCCTCGCCCGGAGAAATCATTACTTGTGCATCATTTACAAAATCAAAGCAACGTATAACAGCTTCCATTTCATCTTGCAAACCGTATAATTTTAGCGTATTTCTTTCAGATTCTGTTGTCAATGTTCCAACATTATCAAGATACGTCGAATAGCCGAAGCCTGACGAAGGATAACCTTGCATCAGAAGATCAGCTTTAAGCTGAGCAACTTGCGAACTTTTAACAAGTATCGTGTCGCTGCCCTGTATTCTGTAATCTGTAACGGCGTTGTCAGATAAATATGTAATGACATTCGTCATGTCTGTTTGATTTAAACCTGTAAACAACGTTGAATATGGCGCGGCAAAATTTATTATTACAACAATAATTGCAATAATAACCGCAATTGCTACGCCCGCAAAAATAAACTTCTTAACTTTTTTAGAAGTATTTGCCCACCCTGTCTTTACTTTCCCTAAAAAACTTTTAAGCTGTTCTTGCACACTCTTACCTCCGAAGCAGCTTTAAACTACTATTTGAATATACAGTTTTTAATAATAACTATATATAAAATACAAGCCACTGTTTAAGTTATTTTACTTATTATTACATTCCCATACGCATAATTTCGTTATATGATTCAACTGCCTTGTTGCGCAATTGCACCAAAAGGTCTACCGAAACAGCGGCCTCTGTAGCTGCTATTGTAAGTTCTGCAGGATTATCCAGTTGTCCTGTTGCAAGCTTGTACTGCAAATCGTTTTTCACTGCATCCGTTTGCTCAACGTTGTCTATTGCAGCTTTAAATATGTCTGTAAACATATTATCTGTAGCGCCTTGTGTCTGTGTAAAGCTTGTATTATTTTCATCAAAAATAGAATTAATGCCATTAATAGGTGTAAATTCCATATATAGTTCTCCCTTTAAAGTCCAAATTGTTTTCTGCCGTTATTATTTACCAATTTGTAGTGCGGCAGCCGTTACTTGTTTTAGCACGCCAAACGCAGTTGCATTAGCCGAAAACGCTTGGCTTGCCGCCATTGCATCTGCTGTTTCTTTAATTAAATCCACATTAGGCATTTCAACATAGCCTAATTCATTGGCATCAGGGTGTGTTGGGTCATAAACAAGTTTATAGTCAGCGGTGTCCTCTATAATTTCAGCTACACGCACACCACCTTGTGTTTCTGTTGTGCTTTTTTGCGAGGCACGCGCCATTGCAGAAGAAAAAGAGTTGTTTTCTTCGGCTTCCAGCACAACTATTTTCCTTGTGTATGGGCCGCCGTCCTCAGTGCGAGTCGTATTCATATTTGTAATGTTTTCAGATATTACATCAAGGCGTTGTTGTTGCGCCGTAAGGCCTGAACCCACCACGCTCATTGAATTTAAAAAAGCCATATTTTTCTCCATTCTTATTTTGCAAATAATTAACTTATGTATAAACATGTTAATAAAATGGTTTAAATTTAAACTTTACCCTTTAATTGCTGTTCTCAATATATCAAAGTCTTGCGATATAGAGTTCATAACAAACTGCATTTGATAAGCGTTTCTTGCAAGTTCAACCGATTGCTCAGTTATATTAACACCGTTATCGTCAACACGTGTACTTTCATTTTCGGCAGTAAGAACCTCAATATCTGCGTCCTCTATCGCTTTTCTTGCATTGCGTGAAATATTATCGGTGTCGTTTGAAGAAAGCAGTGCGTTATTAAGGGCATCTTCAAAAGTAGCGTATTTTGCCTTGTACCCCGGCGTTTCAACGTTGGCTATGTTGTCCAAAATGCAAGATTGGTTTTGCCATAAATAATCTAAAGATTTTTGCATCATCACCATAGAGTTGCTTGATGAAATTTGCATAAGAGCCTCAACCACCTTTCTAACAATAAAAAGCTATGTAATTAAAACACTAACTTTTCAATAATGAACATTTTACAAAAAATACAGGTTAATTTAATCCGTATTAACAATGCATTTTTATGTATAATGAACCATAATTTTAAAACTAATAATGTTGCATTGCTTTTGTTTGCTAATAATATAATGTAAGTTAGTCTTATGTAATATTATAGCACATTTTTTTTTAAATTCCACCATTTTTTACAAAAATATTACATATTTTTTTTTAAAAAAAATGTCACTTTCTACAATGTTGCATTCCTATACGCTTAAACCACTGTGTTTACACACTTTTGTGACATGATGTCGCTTTAAAAAAAAATTTTTTTCAACCAAAAAAATACCATTATTGCTATAATTTGGCAAACAAAAATAAAGCAAACCCTCTTATTAGGATTTACTTTATTAAGTTTTGCTTAATTTAATGTGTATTTTTATGCATTTTTATTGCAATAATATACTATTCGGGTACGTATTTTAGTTGCAACCTAAAAACAGTCTCTCTAACCATCATTTCTTCCTCGTGTAGCATGTTATGAAACTCGGCTGCATACATTTTCCTATTATCTTCTAAAATTCTTGTGCGTAAAACCTTTAATTTTAGCACAAGGGGCTTAGACGTTACCGGTATTATTGTTTCCACAACTTCGTCAACATCTAGCTCTCTGTCACAAAAAAACGCAAAACCCCCACAGCTTAAATCGTTGCTAATTATTTTGGCTCTACCATTCCACAAACCGGTTGTTGGGTATACGTGTGTTATAAAATTAACGGGTATGCGCAAATTTTCACGCACTTTAACACCTTTTATTGAAACTATATTGCCATTAATAGATATTATTTTACCGTCTGTTGGTTCTTTTTCACCTTGCATGCCTACTTGCACAAACTCTGTATTTGCAATTTTGTCTAAGTCTCCTTGCGCAAAAATCATACGCCAAACAGGGCTTGTAGGTGGGTCATCTGAAAAAGTGTTACAAATTATTTTACCGTTTTCATCGTAAACAATATATTTATGCGCCATTATTTTCCTCCTCTAATTGTTGCTCTTGCTCCTCGTTTTGCACTTTTTCAACCTCTTGCCTTCTCTTTTGTCTTTCTCTTCTGTGTTTTTCAGGGTCTTTTGGGTCAAAGTTTAAAAAGTAAATATAAATTTCTACTATTGCATTATATAACTCTTGCGGTATTTCTTTGCCTAGCTCCATTTGAGAAAGCACCGTTGCAAGGGAATTATCCTCGTATACGGGAACACCGTTTTCGCACGCTACTTCAACTATTTTTTCTGCCATATGGCCCATGCCGGACGCAACAATCACAGGTGCTCCGTGTAAATCGTCGTAAGACAAAGCCACCGCTCTTTTTTTACGCACACCTGCTTGTAAAGGTTTGTTAGATTTTGACATTTACGTTGCGTCCTCCTTTAAATATATCGGGGAAAACTTGTGTTATTGCAAGTGGATTTACTAAATTTTTAACGTTTACACCTTTTTTGTTAAAACCGTATTCCGCAAGTATATGTTCTCTGCAATTGCACTTGGCCCTAAAACGTCTATTGCAACGTTTTCTTTAGTTGCGGCAAGTGTTATTTCAACATATCCTAATTCTTGAATATCCAATTTAAACAAAAACCGCACTGTTGAATCTTTATCCCTTTTTGATGGACTGTTTTTACTGTCTGCATCCGGGTCTACCCACATTTCAGAATACATCATTTTTCCATTCCAATCAAG
>CAYJDK010000100.1:4396-7496 GCA_964368905.1 uncultured Bacteroides sp. | reverse complement strand
GAAGAAGTTGTTTGGCACCCTAAAATTAATGCAGACCCTGATTACCACTTTGATGGTATTGTGCAAGCATTTAAAACAGCAGCCGGCAAAATGGAACGCGTAGATGCCATTGGCATTTCAAGTGCAGGCGTTTATGTTGACAATAAGTGTATGATTGCCTCGCTATTTTTAAAAGTAAGCGAAGAAGATTTTAATGCAAAAGTTAAAAATATATACATAAGAGCCGCTAAAGAAATAGGTAATGTGCCTATTGCAGTTGCAAACGACGGAGATGTTACCGCACTTGCGGGGTCTATGGGCTTAAACGACGGCGCAGTTCTTGGAATTGCAACAAGCGAGGCAGTTGGATATGTAGACATTGACGGAAACATTACAGGAGGCTTAAACGAGCTTGCTTTTGCGCCTGTTGATTGCCAAGAAAGTGCAATGGAAGATGAATGGAGCAAAGACATAGGTTGCGGCTGTAAATATTTTAGTCAAGACGGCGTAATAAAACTTGCAGGGTTTGCAGGCATAGAGTTAAACGCAGAAAGCCCGGCAGAAAAATTAAAGCAAGTACAAGAGTTAATGAAAGCCGACGATGAAAGGGCCCATAAAATATACGAAAGCATTGGCGTTTATCTTGGGCATACATTAATGCTTTATAATATGTTTTATAATATAAAACACGTTTTAATGTTAGGGCGCGTTACTAGTGGTAAAGGCGGAGATATAATTTTACAAGCAGCTACTCGCGTATTAAAAGAAGAATATCCGCACATTAAATTTGAGCCTAAAGCGCCTGACGAACAAACAAGAAGAGTTGGCCAAAGTGTTGCTGCAGCATCTTTGCCACAAATAAAAAATTAGTTATAATAGTTTAAAACCACCGATTGATTTTTTTAAAAAATTAGTCGGTGGTTAATTAAAATTAAAGGGCGGTAATAAAATGATATACGATACAATAGAGAACTTAAACCAATATAAAAACTTGTTTGCAAATTTAGATACGGCAATAGACTATATTGAAAACAATGATTTAACACAATTACCGCTTGGTATTACAAATATTGATGGTGATGATGTTTACGTTAATGTTATGGAAGTAGAAACATCACCGACACAAGAGAAGAATTTTGAAGTGCATTCAAAATATATGGACTTGCAAATTGATTTAGAAGGAACAGAAATTTGTGAGGTAAGCCTTGGCGAATTAGAGCTTATTGAAGAATATGATGAAGAAAAAGACTTTGCATTGTTACAAGGAGAACTTACAACCGCACTAATTATGGGCGAGGGGCGCTTTGCTGTTTTTATGGTTGAAGAAGCACATAAACCTAATGTTCGCGCATACGAATGTGATAAAGTTAAAAAAGCAGTTTTTAAAATAGCGTACTAAATTTTAATGCATTGTTTTAATAAAAAATTAGGGAGTGATTATTGTGCAAAGTATGGTTATAGGTATAGCGGGAGGAACTGCAAGCGGAAAAACAACAATTGTTAAACGGCTAAAAGAACATTTTGAAAACAGTGTTTGCGTTGTTTCTCATGATAATTATTACAAATGTAATGATGATTTATCTTATGATCAAAGAAGGCTGCTTAATTATGACCACCCCGACGCATTTGATACACATTTAATGGTGGAACAAATACAGCAATTGCTAAAGGGCAATACAATAGAGTGCCCTACCTATGACTTTGCACAGCATAACAGAGCAGAAAAAACATTAAAAATTGAACCTAAAAATGTAATATTAATTGAAGGTATTTTAATATTTACAAATGAACAATTGCGTAACTTGATGGATGTTAAAATTTTTGTTGATACTGATGCGGATGTTAGAATATTGCGAAGAGTAATAAGAGATGTTAAAAAACGGGGCAGAACATTAGACAGTGTTGTTTCGCAATATCTTACAACCGTTAAACCAATGCATGAGGCTTTTGTTGAGCCTAGCAAACGTTATGCAGACATTATTGTGCCGGAGGGTGGCAAAAATGTAGTGGCACTTGATATGATAACAAAAAGGGTAGAACATCACATATCTTTATTTTAAAAAAAGTAATATAACTTTAAAAAAAATGTACACAAACGCATAAAAATTTGTTATAATAATGTTTGCGTACATTTTTCTTGTTTCAAAGTAAATATAATGCGCAACATTCATTTTAAAAAGTATCTTGGTTAAATATAACCATAATTATGGCAAACAAAAATAAATTATGCCACAACAATAAAGATATTTTAATTAGCACTGCAAAAAGAACGGAGAATAGTTTTTTATGAATAATGTTTATGATTTATTTGCGCAAAGAGGCCTTATTGCACAGGCAACAGACGAAGAGTCTATTAAAAATATGCTAGCCAAAGAAAAAATAACATTTTATACAGGTTTTGACCCAACCGCAGACAGCCTACATGTAGGGCATTTTATGCAGCTTATTGTAATGCGCCACATGCAAAACGCAGGGCACAGGCCAATAATTTTGCTTGGCGGAGGAACTACGCTTGTAGGAGACCCAACAGGTAAAACAGACATGCGTAAAATGTTAACTAAAGAAGATATACAAAAAAATGCAGACAGATTTAAAGCTCAGATGAGTAAGTTTCTTGATTTTTCTGAAGGTAAAGCAATTATTGTTAATAACGCTGATTGGCTTTTAAAATTAAATTATCTTGATTTTTTAAGAGATATTGGAACGCATTTTTCAGTTAATAAAATGCTTACAGCCGAGTGTTTTAAAACAAGGCTTGAAAAGGGATTATCGTTTATAGAATTTAACTACATGCTAATGCAAAGCTATGACTTTTTGCATCTTGCGCGTGAACATAATGTTAAAATGCAGTTTGGCGGAAACGACCAATGGAGCAATATTATTGGCGGTGTTGAGCTGAACAGAAGGTGTGATAAACGTGAAGTTTTTGGCATGACATTTACATTGCTTACAACTAAAGAAGGCAAAAAAATGGGTAAAACAGAAAAAGGTGCGGTATGGTTAGATCCTGAAAAAACCACTCCTTATGAGTTTTTCCAATACTGGCGCAATGTGGATGACGCAGAGGTGAAAAATTGTTTAAAACTACTTACAAATGTGCCGGTTGAACAAATTGAAGAAA
>CAYJDK010000100.1:1651-4386 GCA_964368905.1 uncultured Bacteroides sp. | reverse complement strand
ACATGACGAGTGGAAATGAGATTAATAAACCAAACGAACTTCTTGGGTAGGAGGTAACAAGCCTTGTACATGATAAAAAATTAGCAGACGAGGCAATTGCAACATCTAAAAGCCTATTTAGCGGTGAAATTGACGCTGCAAATATGCCAAGTACAGAGTTAACAAAAGAGCAAATAACAAACGGTGAAATTGCTATACCTGATTTGCTTGTTATAACATCTCTTGCGCAAAGCAAAGGCGAGGCAAGGCGTTTAATACAGCAAGGCGGTATTAGCATAGACAAAGAAAAAGTAACTGATTTTGCAAAAACTGTAAGCGCAGATGAATTAAAACAGAGTATTGTAATTAAAAAAGGCAAGAAAATTTTCCACAAAGTAAGTTTAAAATAAAATTTTGTTTTAAACTTAATAAAGTTATAATTTTGTCTTTTATTATTAATAAAAATATGGTAAAATAATTTAATATGTAAAAACTGTAATGAGGGCAAAGGTTGGTTAATTAGTAATTTGCAATAAAAATAAATTATTGTTTAATATGCCAATTTAATAAAAAAGCGGCGTTTTTATCAGCTTGTTTTGGCAGCAGTTGCAGTATTTGAAAAATGTTGGAGGAAGTTAAATGAAATTAATTAAAAATGAAAAGTTGGAAAACAATAAACATGAATTGCAATTTTCAATAGATGCAAATACGTTTAAAGCAAGTGTTGAGTCTGCATATAAAAACAATGCAGGTAAATACAACATTTCAGGTTTTAGAAAAGGCAAAGCACCACGTGCAATAATTGAAAAAATGTACTGTGCAGACACTTTTTACTACGATGCTGTTAATGAATTGTTTGGAGATGCTTATGAGGCAGCTGTTAAAGAATCAGGCATACAACCTGTTGATAGGCCAACAGTTGACATTGTTTCGGCAGACTTAGAAAACGGGCTTACATTAAAAGTTGACGTTACAACAAAGCCAGAGGTAGAAATAGGAAAATATAAAGGTTTAAAAGCAACAAAAATTGTCAATGCTGTTGACGAGGCAGATGTTGATTCTGAAATTGAGCGCATGAGAGAACGCAATGCAAGAATTATAACACGCGAGGATGCTGCACAAGACGGTGATATTACAGACATTGACTTTGAAGGTTTTGTAGACGGCGTTGCATTTGAAGGCGGCAAGGGAGAACATTTTTCTTTGACACTTGGTTCAGGCCAGTTTATACCTGGATTTGAAGAACAAGTTGTAGGCCACAAAGCGGGAGAAGAATTTGATGTTAATGTAACATTCCCTAAAGAATACCAAGCCGAAGAACTTGCAGACAAAGCAGCAGTTTTTAAAGTTAAATTACACGAAGTTAAAATGAAAGAACTACCTGAAATAGACGACGAGTTTGCTAAAGATGTTTCAGAATTTGACACAGTTGATGAACTTAAAAACAGCATTAGAACAAAAATGCAAGAGCAAAAAGACAATCAGTCTGAAATGGACGTTGAAAACAGCCTTGTAGAACAACTTGTAGAAACATTAAAGGCAGACATTCCTGAATGCATGGTTGAAACAAGAATTGACGATATGGTGCGTGATTTTGAGCAACGCTTACAACAACAAGGCCTAAGACTTGAAGATTATTTGAAGTATATGGGCGGCGAGGTTGAAAAGTTTAGAGATGGCTTTAAAGAACAAGCAGAAAAACAAGTTAAAACACGTTTAGCACTTGAAGCAATTGTTGAAAAAGAAAATATTGTTGCAACCGAAGAAGATTTTGAAAACGAAGTTAAAAGAATTGCAGATGCTTATAAAATGGAAGCAGAAAAAGTTAAGCAAATTATACCTGCAGAAGATGTTAAAAGTGATTTAGCTGTTAACAAAGCAATTGATTTGTTAAAATCAAGTGCAAAAATTGAAGAGAAAAAAGAAGACAAAAAGAAAAAATAATTTTTTAGGGGGTTTGTAAATTTGAGCAGTTTAGTACCTTATGTTGTGGAGCAAACAGCCAGAGGAGAGCGTTCATATGATATATTCTCGCGTTTGCTTAATGATAGGATAATTATGCTTTCAGACCAAGTAAATGATGTTACAGCAAGCCTTGTAGTTGCCCAACTTTTATATTTAGAGGGCCAAGACCCTGATAAAGACATAAGCCTTTACATTAACAGTCCGGGCGGGTCAATAACATCCGGTTTTGCTATTTTTGATACTATGCAATACATTAAATGCGATGTATCAACAATTTGCATAGGGCTTGCGGCGTCTATGGGTTCTTTTTTGCTTGCTGCAGGAACAAAGGGCAAGCGCTTTGCATTACCCAACAGTGAAGTTATGATTCATCAACCACTTTTATCAGGCTTGCAAGGGCAAGCAACAGATATAAAAATTCATGCAGACCATATTGTGCGTACACGTAGCAGGCTTAACGAGCTTTTGGCTAAAATGACAGGCCAAAGCGTTGAAACAATTGCTAATGATACTGAAAGAGATAACTATATGAGCGCAGAGCAAGCAAAAAAATATGGTATTGTTGACGAAGTAATTATTAAACGGTAAGGAAGTAATATGGCTAATCAAAGCAATAAAAACGGAAAAGACTCAAAAGATAAGGACCTTATTTGTAGTTTTTGCGGTCGTCATCAAGATGAAGTTGAGCGCATGATTATAGGGCCGGGCGTAAACATTTGTAATGAGTGTATTGGCCTTTGCCACACTATATTAGACGAAGAAAGCGATATGGTTACTGGCAATTCTAAAAA
>CAYJDK010000100.1:0-1641 GCA_964368905.1 uncultured Bacteroides sp. | reverse complement strand
CTACGAGGAAGAATTTATAAAAGTTTTGACTCCTCATGAAATAAAAC
The DNA here is from genome assembly GCA_964368905.1 of uncultured Bacteroides sp. Taxonomy (GTDB): domain Bacteria; phylum Bacillota; class Clostridia; order Oscillospirales; family Ruminococcaceae; genus Ruthenibacterium. Next base: position 1,594 of record CAYJDK010000100.1, on the reverse strand, counting down.
AAGGACTTGACCAGTACGTTATTGGGCAGGATGAGGCTAAGGTAGTTCTTTCGGTTGCAGTTTATAACCATTATAAGCGTATACTGTCTCAGGCTGAAAGTGATGTTGAACTTCAAAAATCAAATGTTTTGTTGCTTGGGCCTTCAGGTGTTGGTAAAACGTTGCTTGCGCAAACTTTGGCTCGCATGCTTAACGTGCCGTTTGCCATTGCAGACGCAACAACACTTACAGAGGCAGGCTATGTTGGTGAAGATGTTGAAAACATATTGTTAAAACTTATTCAAGCTGCAGAGTTTGACATTCAACGTGCAGAAAAAGGCATTATTTATATTGATGAAGTTGATAAAATAACAAGAAAAAGTGAAAATCCTTCTATAACAAGAGACGTAGGCGGAGAGGGCGTTCAACAAGCACTTTTGAAAATAATTGAAGGCACAGTTAGCAATGTTCCTCCACAAGGCGGAAGAAAACACCCTCAACAAGAGTTTATACAAATAAACACAAAAAATATTTTATTTATTTGTGGCGGTGCGTTTGACGGGCTAGAGAAACATATAGAAAAACGCACAAATACATCATCTTTAGGGTTTGGTGGAACACTTAAATTAAAAACTGAAGATAACAAAGAAAACTTGTTGCGCCTTGTTGAACCTCATGACCTTGTTAAGTTTGGGTTAATTCCTGAACTTGTTGGGCGTATACCCGTTGTAACTGTTTTAAAAGCACTTGACGAAGAAGCACTTGTTAGGGTAATGCTTGAACCTAAAAACAGCCTTGTTAAACAGTATAGTGCGCTTTTAAAAATGGATAATGTTGAGCTTGAAATAACAGACGATGCGCTTATTGAAATTGCTAAAAAAACAATTGAAATTAAAAGCGGCGCAAGGGGCCTTAGAAGTGTAATGGAGCAAGCTTTAATAGGAATTATGTATGAAATACCAAGCGATAAATCTATAACAAAAGTTATTGTTACTAAAGAAACAATAAACGGAGCAAAGCCTTTGCTTGAGTATAACGGCAAGAAAAAAGAACTTAAAAAGGCGTAATTAATAAACAAAGCAATTTTGTTTGCTTAATGTTTTAAATTTAAAACAGGCTGTTTTTTACAGCCTGTTTTTGCGTTTATTCTTATTTTACTATTTAAAATAAGAGCTTAAAAATGTTTAACATTAAAATATAATGGTGCAAAATAAAGTGTAATTAAATGAAAATGTTTGTTTTTAATAACAATTATAAGTTTAAATATTGGTTGTTTTTTCATTCAAAATATGCATAATTGTTGTAGAAAAATATGAAACATGATATAATAATTAGATACTTTTGAAAGGGGAATATTTATGCGCATTTTAGGCATTGACCCCGGATATGCCATTGTAGGATTTGGCGCTGTTGATTATATTAACAATGCTTTTGCACCAATAAAGTATGGTGCGGTTACAACAAAGGCACATACAAACTTTGAAGACAGGCTGTTAGAGATATACAGCGATATAAAATTTATTATTGAAGAAATAAAACCACAAGCAATATCAATAGAACAGCTTTTTTTTACAAGCAACCAAAAAACAGTTATGGCAGTGGCGCAGGCAAGAGG
>CAYJDK010000099.1:0-7535 GCA_964368905.1 uncultured Bacteroides sp. | reverse complement strand
TATATGCTTTGCAGATTATTTTAAAATATGTTATAATGTAAAACGATTGGTTAAATTGTATTATTATATACTAATATGTAATATAACCAAAAATATAAATTTATTCAAATGTTTAATTTTGTCTATATGTTCAATCGTACTTAATATAATATTATTTTTAAATGATTAAAGTTTTTTGCCAAGCTTTTTTTCAAAAAAGCGGGAGAAGGGGAGTATATGTCCGAAGTATCACAAGAAAAATTTGTAGAACTTAGAAAAAAATACATTGCAAAATATTTTTCACATTTAAACGCAGCCCAGCAAAAAGCTGTGTACACAATAAAAGGCCCTTTATTAATACTAGCTGGCGCAGGTAGCGGAAAAACAACAGTATTAATAAACAGAGTAGCAAACATGGTAAAATTCGGTAATGCATACTACTCAAATGAAATAAACGATATTATAACAAATACCGACTATGAAGAACTACAATCATTAATATTATCAGAATCCGAACCATCGCAACGCATGAAAGAATTACTTAGTTTTCAACCTGTTAGGCCATACAATATACTAGCAATTACTTTTACAAATAAAGCAGCAGGCGAACTAAAATATAGGCTTGAAAAATTACTTCCAAACGATATTGGTAAAGATGTAAATGCCTCAACATTCCACTCAGCATGCGTAAGAATATTACGAAAATACGCAGATAAAATTGGATTTCCAAAAAGCTATACAATTTATGATTCTGACGACCAAAAACGTGTAATAAAAGAAATATATAAAACATTAAACATAGACGAAGACTATACACCAATTAAAGCAACTATAAGCAGTATAGGCCGCCTTAAAGACAAAATGATATCCCCAAAAATGGCGTTAAGTACTGCATCAAATAATAAAGAAGAAACAATTGCACAAATATATAAAGCATATGCCGATAAATTAAAACAAGCAGGAGCCTTTGACTTTGATGACTTAATTTATTACACAGTTTACTTGTTTGAAAAACACGAAGATGCTCTTAATCATTACCAAAACCTTTATAAATATATAATGGTAGACGAATACCAAGACACAAGCATAGCACAATTTAGACTTGTTGAATTACTTGCACAAAAACATGACAATTTATGTGAAGTATATATAGATTTAGAGGCGCGACAATTGAAAATATCTTAAACTTTGAAACACATTTTAAAGGCGCAAGTGTAATTAAACTTGAAGAAAATTACAGGTCAACATCAAATATATTAAACACAGCTAATTGCGTAATAAAAAACAACTACGGTAGAAAAGGCAAAACACTTTGGACAAAAAGCGGTGATGGTGAGAAGGTATTATTTTTTGAAGCATCTGACGAAAGCAACGAAGCATTTAACGTTACTTCAATAATAGGTAACAATTTAAAGAAAGGCGCTAAATTAAGCGAACATGCAATTCTTTATAGAATGAACGCACAATCCGGCCCAATAGAAACATACTTTGCCCGTGCAGGCATTCCTTATAGAATTTTTGGCGGCTTACGTTTTTTTAACCGCAAAGAAGTTAAAGATATACTTTCATACATGAGTATTGTGGTAAACCGAAAAGATGACGTGCGCTTGCGCAGAATAATAAATGAACCTTCAAGAAAAATAGGCTCCACCACAATAGACAATATAGCATCTATATCTCAAGACGAAAATGTTTCAATGCTTGATGTAATTGAAAACGTTTCTGAATATCCTAAACTTGCAAGAAGTATGTCTGCTATTTATAGTTTTAATACAATTTACAATAAATTAGTACAAGCGTATAATACAATGCCTTTAGACGCCTTTGTGACAAGTATTATTAAAATAACAGGTTACGACAAAATGCTTGAAGCAGAAGGCGAAACAGGGAAGACAAGACTCGAAAACATAGGACAACTTGTTTCTGCTGTTAAAATATATGCAGATAACCAAGGCCCAAACGCAACGCTAGAAGGTTACCTTGAAGAAGTAGCCTTGATTAGCGACTTAGACAATTATGACGAAGAGCAAGATAATGTTGTGCTGATGACAATACACGCAGCAAAAGGCCTTGAATTTAAATACGTTTTTATAGTTGGTTTAGAAGAAGGCATATTCCCAAGTGAACTTAGTAGATTTGACGAAGCTGATTTAGAAGAGGAAAGAAGACTTTGTTATGTTGGCATAACAAGGGCTAAAAAAGAACTTTATTTATCAAGTGCAGCTTCGCGATATATGTTTGGACAAACTAAACGCAACAAAATATCAAGATTTATAGAAGAAATGAATAGCGAATTATTAGATGTAAAGTCGAATAGCTTTACAGTAAACAATGCGCGAAACAATACACAAAACAAAAATACTTATTCACAAAAGCAATCTAGCACAAACAACACTTTCACGGGAATAAGAACATCAACCATAGCAAATAGTATATCGGTTGCAAAACCTGCAAATAAAACTACCCCAAAATTTAATATTGGCGATAACGTAGAACATAAAGTTTTTGGTAGGGGAGTAGTTAAAAATGTTACACCGGTAGCAGGAGATACTATTGTTGAAATTGTTTTTGAAAAAGTAGGAACAAAGAAAACAATGGCAAACTATGCCCCTTTAACTTTAATTGAATAACTTGTATTAATTGATTTTACAAAGAAACGGAGCATTAAAATGAAAGTTTCAATAATAGCACATACTCCACAACCTGAAAAAATAGTTGCGGCAGCTGCTAAACTTTGTTATTCTAACGCACAAATAGATGATTTAATGGCCGGATTAACAGACGAAAAAGTTAACGAATTTGTGCAAATGCTTGCAAATTTAGGACACGAAAGCCCCACAGAACATGTAAGTTTTACTTTTGCAATTGACGGAGTTTCACGTTCTCTTTTAGCTCAAATTACACGTCATCGTATGGCGTCTTATAGCGTGCAAAGCCAACGATATGTGCGCCTTGAAGATTTTGAGCACATTATTCCACCGGCTATATTAGAAAGCGATTTAGCAACCGAAGCTTTTAAACAAACAATGAAATCTGAAGCCGAAAATTATAAAAAAATTGCTGATATTTTAAAAGACCATAAATATAAAAAACTAGTTTCAGAAGGTTTAGACGAAAAAAAAGCAATGCAAATAGCAGAAAAAGCCGCTATTGAAGATGCAAGGTTTGTTTTACCTAATGCATGCAATACAAAAATGATTGTAACAATGAATGTTCGCAGTTTAAATAATTTTTTTAAACATAGATGTTGTAGCCGTGCACAAAACTTGTACACAACATATCACCGGCGCTTTTTGCTAAAAGCGGGCCTAGTTGTGTTCAAGGCAGATGTGCAGAAGGTAAAATGAGTTGCAAAAATATGGTTGAAGTATGCAAAAAATATGAGATATTAAAACAACAATAATAATACATACTTTCCGAATGGAGATATATATGGGAAAATTAATTGTTTTTGAGGGATTAGACGGTAGTGGGAAAGCAACACAGGCCGATTTGCTTTGCAATTATTTAAACCAAAAAGGTGAAAACGCAATAAAAATTACTTTCCCAAACTACAATAGTCCGTCAAGTTCTCTTGTTAAAATGTATTTAAACGGAGAATTTGGAAAAAATGTTAATGATGTAAATGCGTATGCTGCTTCCAGCTTTTATAGTGTTGATAGATATGCTGCGTATAAAACAGAGTGGGGAACACTATACAATAATGGTGCTACAATAATTGCAGACAGGTATACAACTTCTAATGCTGTGCACCAATGTTCTAAGTTACCAAAAAAAGAATGGGATAAGTATTTAAATTGGCTTTTTGAGTTTGAATACAATTTTATTCAAATACCTAAACCTGATAAAGTTATATATTTAGACGTTGAACCGTCAATTTCGCAAGATTTGATGACTAAAAGATATAATGGCGACGAAATAAAAAAAGATATACATGAAAAAGACGTTCAATATTTATTAAATAGTTATGAATCGGCAATGTATTGCTTAAATAAATATGGTTGGGAACATATTGTATGTACAAATAATAGTTCAATGAGAAGTATAAGCGATATTCACAAAGATGTATTAAAAATATTTAGTATTATTTAAAAGGAGATTAAAATGGCAAGAAAACGTAGAAGACCGGGAACCGGTAATGGAAAAAAAATAATTTTGACAATTTTCATCATTATTTTATTAATTATAATTTCAGGCACAGCATTTGCTTATTTTTATATTAGTAACGACATAAATGGCAACCGCGGCAACAATGTTGTAGATGCAACTATAACAATAGAAAAAGGTGCGGGAGTTTTAACAATTGGACAAATTTTACAAGATGCTGACATTATAAATAATGCGCAAATTTTCCGCTATTATGCACCAAATAACGAGCAAACAAACACAATGCAATATGGAGATTTTAATGTTTCTTCTAACATGTCTTACGATGAAATAATTGAAGTATTGCAACAAACATTTGATGACAGGGAAACAGTTTCCGTAACTTTCCCGGAGGGTATTTCTGTATTTAAATTTGGCAGTTTAATGGAAGAAGCAGGATTATGTACCCAACAAGAATTTATAGACGTTGCAAATAACGGTGATTTTAGCCAATTTAGATTTTGGAACGAAAGAACTATAACTGAAAACACATTTATGCCTTGTGAAGGATTTTTATTTCCGGAAACATACGAGTTTTTTGTTGGCGATGATGTTTATAGTATGGTTGAAAAAATATACGCAGAATTTGATAAAAGATTTACAGATGAGATGTACACACAAATTGAAGGCATGGGATATACGCTTTCTGAGTTTATAACTTTAGCGTCTATTGTTCAAGAAGAAGCAGGCCCTATAGAGCAACAAGCAAATGTAGCGGCTGTATTTATAGCAAGGTTAACACCCGGTAGCATTGTAGGAAGGCTAGAAAGCAATTGTTCAAGCCACTACCAAAATGAAGAAGATAACAATTATATATACAATTATATGGCACCATATTATGGTGGTTGGGACAATATACCGCAAAATATATTTGATAACTATAACACATATGCACTTGAAGGTTTGCCGGCCGGCCCAATATCTAACCCCGGAATGGACGCAATGCAAAATACAATTAACTACCAGTTAGCAGAATATTACGATGCGCAAAACCCTTATTACTTTTTTGTTACAGATTTAACAGGTGTTTATTATTATGCACGCTCTGCAAACGAACATTTAACTAATGTAGATACTGCTTGGGCTGTAAATGCTAGCTTATAAAGTAAAATTAAATTAAGAAGGTAAGTTAAAATGCTAAAAAAACCTGAATTGTTATGCCCGGCAGGAGATTTAGAACGTTTACAATTTGCCATTAGGTATGGTGCAGATGCAGTATATCTTGGTGGAGAATCATTTGGTATGCGAAGTGCACCAAAAAACTTTACAATAGATCAGTTGCACGAAGGTGTTAAATTTGCGCATACATTTAATAAAAAAGTATATTTAACTTTAAACGCAGTACCAACAAACGATGAAATTTCTAAATTACCTGATTATATTAGAAGAGTACGTGAAACAGGTATTGATGCATTTATTGTTGCAGATTTAGGTGTATTATCTATTGTAAAACGTTTTGCGCCTGAAATTGAAGTGCATATGTCTACACAAGTTGGCATTGCCAATTATGTTGCTGCAAATGCCGCATATGATTTAGGTGCAAAAAGAGTTGTATTAGCAAGAGAATTATCTTTAAGTGAAATAGCATATATACGTGAAAACACTCCAAAAGAGCTTGATCTTGAGGCGTTTGTTCATGGTGCAATGTGTATGTCTTTTTCAGGTAGGTGTTTATTATCACACTACTTATCAAACAGAGATGCAAATAAAGGACAGTGCACTCAGCCTTGCAGATGGAAATGGCATATGACCGAAGAGCACAGGCCAAACCATCATTTTGAAATTAATGAAGACGAAACAGGAAGTTATATACTTAACGCTAACGATTTATGTACGGCACCATTTATAGATTTAATTTGTAAAGCAGGTATAGATAGTTTAAAAATTGAAGGGCGCGCTAAAACATTTTATTATGTTGCAAGTACTGCATTTGCGTATCGTAATGCGCTTGATGCATATTTATCTGAACCTGAAAAAGAATATTTATGCCCGGAGATAGTTTTAGAAGAACTTATGAAAACATCGCATAGGAATTATTCTACAGGTTTTTATTTTGGCAAAGACGGCGCAAAGCAAGAAACTGAAAAAGGCGGCTATATTAGAGAATGGGAAGTTGTTGGCATAGTAGATTCTTACGATAATGGAATGGCATGTTGCACACAACGCGGAAAATTTTTAAAGGGCGATGAAATTGAAGTTTTAACTCCAAGCGGAAAAATAATTAAAATCACAGTAGATTTTATACTAGATAAAAATGCAGATGAAATTGAAAGCACACCGCATGCAATGATGAATTTTAGTATACCATGTAAATATGAATTACCGGAGTATTCAATATTACGAAAAAAAATTAAGTAAAATTAAAGAACCTAGTGTATTTTTATGTTTTACACTCCCCTTAATTTCGCTAAATTTTTATTTAGCGAAATTGCATAATTCAATTAATCGCATTCTCTATTACAACTTTTAAACTAATTTAATTATTAAAGAGGTTTTATGAGTACATATATTGATTCAAGAAATGTAAAAAAGCATATTGATTTTGATGATTGTCCTGAGTTGCTAAAAACTTATTTGCGTGATATGCAAACAATCAGGGGTTTATCTGAAAGAACCGTAAATGGATATTATATAGATTTACGTGTTTTTTTAAAGTATATAAAAACTATACGCACTATGTCCCCTTTTGAAAACTTAAACGAAACTGAAATAAAAGATATTGATATAACATTTATAGAAAATATAACTACTAATGATATTTATGAATTTTTGCATTATGTAACAAGTCAACGTGAAAATAATCCGGCTGCACGTGCACGCAAATTGTCTAGTTTAAAAGGTTTTTTTAAATATTTGTGTAATAAAAGAAAATTACTTGAAATAAATCCAACAGATGACATTGATTCTCCAACGCAAAAAAAACGGTTACCTAAATATTTAAGTTTAAATGATAGCATGAAATTATTGCAAAATATAGTATCTGATTTTTATGAGCGTGATTTTTGTATAATTATGTTATTTTTAAATTGTGGCATGCGGCTAAGCGAACTTGTAAATATAAACATTACAGATATAAGAATTGACGAACAAACGATAAGAATTATTGGTAAAGGTAACAAAGAACGTATAGTTTATTTAAATGAAGCTTGCACACAAGCAATAAATAATTATTAGAGCGTGCAAAGCTTTCTAATTTACAAGATAATAAAGCTCTTTTCGTTTCAAAAAAAACAGGTAAACGTGTATCGGCAAGGCGTGTACAGCAAATAGTAGAAAAGTGTTTACAAGCGGCCGGTTTAAGCGGTCAAGGTTATTCGCCTCATAAATTGCGCCATACTGCAGCTACTATGATGTACCAAGAAGGCAATGTTGATATGCTTGCGTTAAAAGAAATTCTTGGACATGCGCAT
>CAYJDK010000098.1:0-7549 GCA_964368905.1 uncultured Bacteroides sp. | reverse complement strand
AAGAAATAAACCATTTATGTATTACTGGTTAATGGTTCTTGTAATAATATTTATATTTAACATACTTACTGCTCTGTTTTTTGGGCGAAACACTGTTACATCCGTAACTTACGACGTTTTCCTTGATGATTTAAACGCCGAAAAAATAGCAACAGTTCAAGTAACAGACGAAAGTATTATGTACGTAATAGAAACCGCAGTAGACGGTGAAGATGAACCTAAAACTGAAATTTTTTCCACTACCAGAATGCAAGACAATGACCTTGTAGACAGGTTATATGAATCGGGCGCTGAGTTTATAGAAGTTTTTCCAAAAGAGAGTTCATTTTTAATGAATATTATTAGCACTGTAATAATGCTTGTTATATTTGCACTGCTTTGGAGATTTATAATGTCTAAAATGATGAAAGGCATGGGTGGCACAAACACAATGTCTTTTGGAAAATCTAGTGCTAAAATATATGCCGAAACTCAAACAGGCAAAACATTTAATGATGTTGCAGGGCAAGAAGAAGCTAAAGAAGCATTAAATGAAGTTGTGGATTTTTTAAATAACCCTAAAAAATACGCTGAAATTGGTGCAAATTTACCAAAAGGCGTGCTTTTAGTAGGCCCACCGGGTACAGGTAAAACTTTACTTGCAAAAGCTGTTGCAGGCGAAGCAAAAGTTCCGTTTTTCTCAATTTCAGGCTCAGAATTTGTTGAAATGTTTGTTGGCATGGGTGCTGCAAAAGTTCGCGATTTATTTAAACAAGCAAATGAAAAAGCACCGTGCATTATTTTTATTGACGAAGTTGACACAATAGGCAAAAAGCGCGACAACGCAATGGGTAGCAACGATGAAAGAGAACAAACGTTAAACCAATTATTAGCCGAGATGGATGGATTTGACGGCCAAAAAGGCGTGGTTCTTCTTGCTGCAACCAATAGGCCTGAAATATTAGACAAGGCTCTTACACGCCCCGGAAGGTTTGATAGGAGAGTTCCCGTTGAGTTGCCTGACCAAAAAGGCAGACAAGCTATTTTAGAAGTTCACGGTAAAAATGTTAAACTATCAGACGATATATCATTTGAAAAAATAGCACGTGCAACTTCCGGTGCAAACGGTGCAGAGCTTGCCAATATAATAAACGAAGCAGCATTAAGGGCCGTAAGAAACGAAAGACAAACAGTAACACAATCTGATTTAGAAGAAAGTGTTGAGGTAGTAATTGCAGGATACAAGCGAAAAAATTCAGCCGTTTCTGAAAAAGAGCGAAAAATAGTTTCTTATCACGAGGTTGGCCATGCCATTGTTGCAGCATTACAAAATGACAGTGCACCTGTTCATAAAATAACAATTATACCTCGCACCTCCGGTGCATTAGGGTACACAATGCAAATTGATAGTGACGAAAAGTTTTTAATGAGTAAAGAGCAAGCATTAAACAAAATAGCTACTTTTACAGGCGGAAGAGCCGCAGAAGAACTTGTTTTTAACTCAATTACAACAGGTGCTTCAAACGACATTGAACAAGCTACCAAAATTGCCAGGGCAATGATAACCCGCTTTGGCATGAGTGATAAATTTGGAATGGTTGCACTTGAAACAGTAAACAATCAATACCTAAGTGGTGATACAGCAATGATATGCTCTGCAGAAACCGCAAAGGCAATTGATGATGAAGTAATTGAGATAATTCGCACTCAGTACAACAATGCAATGCAAATACTAAAAGAAAACGAACAAAAACTTCATACAATTTCTGAATGCTTGCTTGAAAAAGAAACAATAACAGGCGAAGAATTTATGGAATTACTAAAAAGCTAATAACGAAAGGAAAATAAATTATGTTTAGAATGTTTTATGATCCAACTTATATATTAATTATACTTGGAATTATAATAACAATATCTGCTCAAATAAAACTTAAATCTACATTTTCAAAATATTCAAATATCAATAACAAAAAAGGGCTAACAGGCAAACAAGCCGCAGAACAAATCCTCGCTTCAAACGGTCTTCACAATGTATCTGTTCGCCATGTTAGCGGCAACTTGTCTGACCATTATGACCCACGAAACAAAACAGTTAATTTATCAGATGCAACGTATAACCAAACATCTGTTGCGGCACTTGGTGTTGCCGCACACGAGTGTGGACATGCGCTACAGCACCATAATAATTATGCTCCGCTTAAGCTTAGAACTGCCTTTTTACCCGTTGCAAATATAGGCAGCATGGCCGCGGTTCCATTAATTATTTTAGGCATGTTCTTTACGGGTAACACTGCTGCAATAATTATAGAAATAGGCATTATTGCATTTTTAGCTTCAATTATTTTTCAAATTTTAACCCTGCCTGTTGAGTTTAACGCATCTAAACAAGCAGTAAAAATTTTATCAAATACCGGTATATTAAACAACAGTGAAATTACGCCTGTAAAATCTGTATTAAACGCAGCGGCTTTAACTTATGTAGCTGCTGTTGCAGCCTCTTTATTACAATTGTTAAGGCTTTTACTTTTAACAAAAAATAGAAGGCGATAAATTTAGTCGAAATATCATTAATTTTATGAAGGGAAAACACCATAATGCAAAAACGAACAATGTTAATATATAACCCTAATTCAGGTAAGTCCGGTATTAAACAAAGCCTTAGCGAAGTAATAGAAATATTGTCAAAAGACAACTCTGTTGTGACGGTTTTTCCTACAAAACATAGAAACCACGCAACAGAGCTAATTGTAAAAAATGCCGATAATGTTGACTTAATAGTGTGTTGCGGCGGAGACGGAACGTTAAACGAAGTTATAAACGGAATGATATCTTTACAAAATCCGCCACCACTTGGGTATATACCAAGCGGCACTGTTAACGATTGTGCTGAAATAATAATGCAAGGAAATTTATTTGCATTTGATGTGGGCAAATTAAACGAAAGAGCTTTTTCTTACTTTGCAGGCTTTGGTGCTTTTACAGATGTTTCGCATAACACACCACAAAGTGCTAAAAGAACGCTTGGCAAAACCGCATATTTGCTTGAAGGAATTAAGCGTATTGGATGTGTTCCCTCTTGTGAATTAAACATTATTGCAGATAATAAAACCATAAACGGTGATTTTATTTTTGGCATGATATCAAATTCTGTTAGCGTTGCCGGATTTAAAAAACCTAATAGCAAAAACATTAAATTAGATGATGGATTTTTTGAGCTTACACTAGCACATAAACCAAAAAACAATGCAGACAAACAAGCTCTTTTTCAATGCATTATAAAAGGAATTAACAACCCTAAATATTTACACAAAATTAATGCAAGTAAAATTACCGTTACAAGCGAAGAATTTATTAACTGGAATATAGACGGTGAATATGCCGGCAAATATACTAACGCTGTTGTTAATAATTATAAACAAGCATTAAATATTATTACAAATTAAACTATCAGTGCAAAAGCAAGTTATATGCTACCTAAAGCAGCATTAACAAAAATATATAACATACACTATAAATTTATAATAACTAAAGGATAATGCATCTATTATGAAAAACACACATTTAAAAACATTAATAAACCACATTAAACAAGATAAAATAGAATATACAATATTTTTAATTTTGCAAGGCCTTGTAATTGTAACCATGGTTCGTTCGTTTTTTCGCGGTGATTACGAAAGCATTTTAGTATGCGCTTTAACTACTGTATTGCTATTAATGCCTGCATTTATTGAGAGAACGCTGAAAGTTAAGTTTCCCACAACACTTACCGTTATAATACTTTTATTTATATTTGCGGCAGAAATTTTAGGCGAAATAAATGCATACTATTTAAAATTTGAAAATTGGGACACTATTTTACACACAATTAACGGTTTTTTATGTGCGGCAATAGGCATTGGAATTATAGACCTTTTAAACACAAGTAAAAAAACAAGCCTTAATCTTTCTCCCATTTATGTGGCAGTTGCGGCTTTTTGTTTTTCTATGACAGTAGGTGTGCTGTGGGAATTTTTTGAATATGGTGCCGATTTATACCTTGGAACAGACATGCAAAAAGACACAATTATTCAAACAATTAATTCTGTTGATTTAAACCCCGGTGGAGGAAATGTTCCTGTTACAATAGATAACATTACCGAAGTTCAAGTAAACGGCGAAATTTTACCGGTTAACGGATATTTAGATATTGGACTGCACGACACGATGTTTGATATGTTTGTAAATTTTATAGGAGCTTTTGTATTTAGTGTTATTGGATATTTTTACATTAAGGCAAAAGGTAAAGGCAAGTTTGCAAAAAAATTTATAATGACAGTTGATGATAATGACAACAAATTAAACAGCAAACCCGAGTAATTTTACTTTCTTATACTTATTAAAATAATTTACATTTATTTTTTACAAGCATAAAATAAAAATACTTAATTTGTTTTTAAAGTTAAGCACATAATAACTTTAATAAACACTGTAATAAATAACTAACCCAATGTATTAAGGCAATAATACATTGGGTTTTTATTTAACTGTAATATTTTTTAATTGCAATGTTTTATTAAACAATGTTTTAAATATAACCTTGCCTTAATAAAAATCAAAGCTTCCAAATTTCTTCATTGTACTGCTGTATTGTCCTGTCAGACGAAAAATAACCCGCGTTTGCAATGTTAACAAGCATTTTATTTGCCCATTCTTTTGTGCTTTCATAATCATTGCACATGCGCTCTTTTATATTTATATACTCCTCAACGTCAATAAGTGCCATAAACCAATCTTTTTTATACAAGTCTTTATGCAAACGGCTAAGCATTTTTTTATCGCCAAACTCTAAAACTTCATCACTTATAATAAAATCAACTAATTTTTTTATATGAGGTTTTTGCTCCATTATTTTTGCAGAACTATAACATGCACTTTTATAAAGTTCTATAATAAAACCGCTGTTTTTGCCAAAAGTATAAATATTATTTTCGCCTACAAGCTCAGCAATTTCAACATTTGCACCATCACTTGTGCCAAGTGTAACTGCGCCGTTAAGCATTAATTTCATGTTGCCCGTTCCACTTGCCTCTTTAGACGCAAGCGATATTTGCTCTGAAATATCACATGCAGGTATAAGTTTTTCTGCAAGGGTTACGTTGTAGTTTTCAACCATAACAACTTGTAAATGCGGCGCAACTGTTTTATCTTTTGATATAAGCTTGCTAAGACACAATATTAAGTGTATTATATCTTGCGCAATAACGTAAGAAGGTGCTGCCTTTGCACCAAAAATTAAGGTAATTGGGCTTTTTGGTATGTTGCCACTTTTAATGTCTAAGTATTTATATATTATATAAAGTGCATTCATTTGCTGGCGTTTATACTCGTGTAAACGCTTAATTTGTATATCAAAAATGGCTTTAGTGTTAAGGCTTATGCCTTGTGTTTGCTTTAAATATCTTGCAAGTTCGTCTTTATTTTGTTTTTTTATTTCTAAAAGTTCACTCAAAGTAGCCTCATCGTTAAATTTTAACAAATCTTTAAGCTTCATTGCATCTTTTTTAAATTCAGTGCCAATTTTTTTCTCAATAAAACTTGTTAATAAAGGGTTGCAATACAAAAGCCACCGGCGAAAAGTTATGCCGTTTGTTTTGTTATTAAATTTTAAAGGGTAAATATTAGCAAAATGCGCAAGTTCACTTTCTTTTAATATGTTTGTATGAAGCGCTGCAACACCGTTAATGCTAAATCCACAATGTATATCCATGTGCGCCATATGCACCTTATCGTTATCATCTATAATGCTAACTCGTTTATCGCTGTATAGTTTTTTAAATTTTTTGTCTAGTTTTTTAATTATTGGCACAAGTTGCGGAACTATTTCTTCAAAATATTTTAGAGGCCATTTTTCAAGCGCTTCTGCCAAAATTGTGTGGTTTGTATATGCACATGTTTTTGACACTATATCAACAGCAGTATCAAAATCTATACCGTTTTTTGTAAGCACACGTATAAGTTCGGGTATAATCATGCTTGGGTGTGTATCATTTATTTGAATTGCAACGTAGTCCATTAAATCTGTTAATTTACAGCCTTTTTCTTTTGCCTGTTGCAATATTAATTCGGCTGCGCATGCCACCATAAAATATTGCTGATATATGCGTAATTTATGCCCTGCTTCATCGCTATCGTCCGGATATAAAAAGAGCGTTAAGTTTTTTTCTATTTGCGTTTTATTAAACTTAATGCCTTTTTTTACAATCTTTTCATCTACTGTTTCAACATCAAACAAATGCAACTTGTTTGTTCTTGCCCCATAACCTGTAACCATTAAATCATATAGCTTTGCCTTTAGTGTAAAGTCCTTATACTTTACATTTGCCGTAAAATCAGTGGGAACAAGCCAGCTTGTATCCTCAACCCAAGGGTTTTTATTTGCTACTTGTTTATTATTTATAAATTCCTGTTTAAAAAGCCCAAAATGATAATTCAAACCTATTCCGTCGCCGTTTAAATTAAGCGTTGCCATAGAGTCTAAAAAGCATGCCGCAAGCCTGCCAAGGCCTCCGTTTCCAAGCGATGGTTCCGGTTCTGTCTGCTCAATGTCTGTAATATTTTTACCACATTCTTCTAATATTTGTTTAACCTGCTCATACAATCCAAGGTTTATTAAGTTATTACTTAACAGTTTGCCTATTAAAAACTCACTGGAAATATAATAAACTTTACGTTTTATTGTATCTTTACAAACTTTTTGTTCTGCAAGGTAATTTACAGCTTTTAAAAGTGCATAGTAAAGTTCTTTATCTGTACAATTGCTTATTGGTTTTTTTGTATTTTGTAAAATTAAATCTTTAATCATGTTTAATTATTACCTCACTATTTTTTATAGTTTACTGTGTACATTACTCACATCTTCGGCCCTTTTTAAATGAATAAATACCGCCAAGTAGTGTGGCAATTAAAATTATTATCCATATTACTAATGTGATAATATCGTTTGATACGCCTATTAAAAGTCCAATAATACACCACAGAAAAGCAAGGCTAATCATCAAGATGCCCTCGCTTGTTCTTGCTATTTTAGAACTCGTTGCAAAACTACCAATTATAAAGCTGCCAAAAAACAAACTAATTAAAAAAACACTAATAGCAAATTGAAAATATTGCTGTAATAAATAGCTTTCCCATCCAGACTGACTAAATATTTTTGTGCGTATATCTAGATTACTAATGGTGACAAAATCTTTAACTCTTAACCATAGAGAGATTGAAAGTAGGCTAGCTCCAAATAGCAACACCCATTTTTGGTATGGCTTTTTCCAGTAACTAAAAGTTCCTTTTTCTGTCATGTTATACTCCATTTTTTATCCCTCTCAGGGGCAATTTTATATCATGGCTAAGAATAGCTTACCTTTTTGTTCTGCCATACAAAACTGTAATATCTGCAATTTCTTTAGCTAGTATTTTATTAACTTGGCTTTTGTTAATACGCCATAACCAGTTTCCTTTAAGCGTAGACGGCGTGTTAATACGTGCTTTAGCTCCAAGTGCAAGCCAGTCTGCCATTGGTATAATGCACACATCG
>CAYJDK010000097.1:5345-7697 GCA_964368905.1 uncultured Bacteroides sp. | reverse complement strand
AAATTAAGTTCACTTGCACCGATAACGTCTATTGTAACAAGCCCACCTGTTAAATGTATGGCTGTTTCAATAGAGTCTGCAAGGCGTCTTTGCAAATCGTCTGTAATAACAAGGCGGTCTACAACAATATCTACACTATGTTTTTTGTTTTTGTCAAGCTGTATTTCTTCATCTAGTTCATACAAGTTGCCGTCTACCCTAACACGGGCAAAACCGCCTTTTCTGGCTGCGTCAAATTCTTTTTGCTGTGTACCTTTTCGCCCTCTAACTACGGGCGCTAATACCTGAAAACGTGTTCCGCTTTCAAGTTTAAGCACTTCGTCTACCATTTGGTCAACAGTTTGCTGGCTAATAATTCTATTACATACAGGGCAATGCGGTACACCTATCCTTGCGTACATAAGGCGTAAATAATCGTATATCTCTGTAACTGTGCCCACGGTAGAACGTGGGTTTTTGCTTGTTGTTTTTTGGTCAATAGATATAGCCGGAGAAAGCCCTTGTATGTCATCAACATCGGGTTTTTCCATTTGTCCTAAAAATTGGCGTGCGTAACTTGACAAACTTTCCATATATCTGCGCTGTCCGTCGGCATAAATTGTATCAAATGCAAGGCTGGATTTTCCACTGCCGGAAAGTCCTGTCATTACGATAAATTTATCTCTTGGCAAAGTTATATCCACATTTTTTAAATTATGTTCTCTTGCACCTTTTATTACTATTTTATCGTGGCTCAAATTTTTGTTTTCCTTTCTGCTTGTTTGCGTAATTTCTCAATCCTGTCTCTTAAATACGCAGCATGTTCAAATTCAAGTATTTTCGCGGCTTCTTTCATTTCTCTTGTTAATTGAATTATCTTTCTTTCTATTTCGACTTTACTCATTCTCTTATTTTGTTTTGTGTCGCCGTCATCTTTTTTTGTTATTTCAAGCACACTTTCATCTCTTAAATCTTTAACAATTGTGTGCGGTATTATTCCATGTTTTTTATTATAAGCTTCTTGTATTTCTAATTGCACGTTCCATAGATGGTGTTACGCTGTCTGCATACATAATTACAACACCGTTTTCGTTTCTTGCTGCCCTGCCTATTGTTTGTATAAGGCTTGTTTCACTGCGCAAAAAGCCTTCTTTATCGGCATCAATTATTGCAACTAAAGAAACTTCCGGTAAATCTAACCCTTCGCGCAATAAATTTATACCTACAATAACATTAATATCGCCTTTACGCAAATCTCTCATTAGCTCAATGCGCTCAAAAGTGTCTACCTCATGGTGCATGTATTTTACTTTTACTCCATGTTCAGACAAATAATCTGTTAAATCTTCTGCCATTTTTTTAGTTAGGGTAGTTACAAGTACACGCTCGTTTTTTTGCTCACGTATATTTATTTCGCTTAATAAATCTTCAATTTGGCCTTGAACAGGTTTTACTATAACTTGTGGGTCCACAAGTCCTGTTGGGCGAATAACCTGCTCTACTATTTGCTGTGAATGCTCTTTTTCATAAGGCCCCGGTGTTGCGGAAACAAACACAACTTGGTTCCATTTTTTTTCAACTTCTTCAAAGCGCAGTGGCCTGTTATCAAATGCCGACGGCAACCTAAACCCAAAGTTTACAAGGCTTTCTTTTCTTGCTCTGTCTCCACCAAACATCGCCCTAAGTTGTGGCAACATTACATGGCTCTCATCAACAAACAATAAAAAATCGTCCGGAAAGTAATCAATCAATGTTGTAGGTGTAGAGCCGGGCTTTCTACCTGACAATACGGCAGAATAATTTTCAACGCCTTTGCAAACACCAATTTCTCTTAACATCTCAACGTCATAATTTGTGCGCTGTGAAATACGCTGCGCCTCTATTAATTTATTTTCGTTTGTAAATTTTTCCACCATATCATCACATTCATTTAAAATCTTGCGCAGTCCTGTTTCTTTCTTATCGTCTGCAACAATATAATGGCTAGCCGGAAAAATTGCAAAATGGCGCACAGTAGCTTTTTTTTCCCCGGTTAATGGTATTACTTCGCTTATTTTGTCTATTTCATCGCCAAAAAACTCAACACGAATTGCTACATCATTCATATAAGCTAAATTTATTTCAATAACATCTCCACGTACACGAAACTTATTGCGCACAAAATTAATATCGTTTCTCTCGTATTGCAAAAACACTAATTTTGCCATTAATTCTTCGCGTTTCATTTGCATGCCTTGACGCAAACTTATAACCATGCTACGGTAATCTATAGGGTCACCAAGAGAATATATGCAAGACACACTGGCGACAATAATTACGTCTCTTCTCTCAGACAATGCCGCAGTTGCCGAATGCCTTAGTCTATCTATTTCG
>CAYJDK010000097.1:0-5335 GCA_964368905.1 uncultured Bacteroides sp. | reverse complement strand
GTAGACGGAATATATGCTTCCGGCTGGTAATAGTCGTAATAAGAAACAAAATATTCAACCGCATTATCCGGAAAAAACGCCTTAAACTCTGTGCAAAGTTGTGCTGCCAAAGTTTTGTTGTGGGCCAAAACAAGAGTAGGCCTATTTACACTGGCAATAATGTTTGCCATGGTAAATGTTTTGCCACTTCCCGTTACACCCATTAATGTTTGTGCTTTATTACTATTGTTAATCCCATTTACAAGCTGCTCAATAGCCTTTGGCTGGTCTCCTGTAGGTTTATATTCCGACGATAATTTAAATGTATCCATTTTGCTCCTTATGTTAGCAATTTTTTCTAACTAATGTTCTTTATGCTTTGCATATAGTTTGTTTGTGTAAATGATAAATATTCATCATTTGAAAAAATCAAATGATCTATAAGTTCTATATTAACTGTTTTAAGCGCATTATAAATATTTCTTGTACACGCTAAATCACTGCTTGATGGTAGCGTAGTGCTTCTTGGATGATTGTGTGCTAAAATAACACCTGTGGCTTGGCACCTTGTTGCACCTGCAACTATTTTAGAAATTGACACAGCTGTAAAATTACCCGTTCCCTCTGAAACTAAAACACATCTTAATAGCCTACGGCTATCGTCTACTGCTACAAAGTAAAAAAGCTCTTGTGTCTTTGCAAAAAATTTTGGCAAAAAGAAATCTGCAACAAGATCAAGCGAATTTAGCATTTTCTTTTTCTTAATTTTATTTTCTAGGTAGTACGAGCACATTTCAGGTATAAATTTTATTGCAACAGCGCTTGCCTTTCCAATTCCTTCAACTTCAAGTAGTTCTTCCAATGAAGCATCCAGCACTTGCGCAAGGCTACCAAACCTATTAATAAGTTTATGCGCTAAAGGGTTTGTATCGCCCCTTACTTTAACAAGAAACAAAAGAAACTCCAGCGCTGCATGTTCTTCAAAACCGGCAAGCCCTTCATTTAAAAAGCGGTTATAAACACGTTTTCTGTGATTATCATGTATACTCATATTTCATCACGCTTTCTTTGACGTATTCCTATAAATATTATATACTAAAATGTAAGATATTGAAAGGGGCTTTATAAGCTTTATGAAACAATTTATTGCAAGAGCTAACGAACAAGATATGAGATTATCTCGTTTTGTTATATCTGTAACGCAAAACATGCCTAATTCTCTTTTGCATAAAAGTTTCCGCAATAAGCGCATTAAGGTAAACGGAAAGCGCTCAACACAAGATTACCGCATTAATATAGGTGATGTAATTGAGTTATACATAAATGATGAATTTTTTACTGTTGACACTAAAGAGAGTATGCGTCCACCAAAAAAAAGCAGTGTACTAACTGTTTTGTTTGAAGATGAAAACATTGCAGCATTATATAAGCCTTATCACATGCTTTGCCATAGCGACAGAACAAAAGATGAAAATTTAACAGACTTATTCCGTGACTATTTGCGGCAAAAAAACGAATTTTCTCCTGAAAACGAACATACATTTGCGCCGTCTATTTGCAATAGGCTGGACAGAGGCACAAGCGGTATTGTTATAGCCGCAAAAAATTATGCAGCGCTAAAAAACATGAACGAGCTTATAAAAAACAACCTTGTTATAAAAAAGTACATGTGCATTACGTTTGGCATACCAAAACAAGGCGTTTATACTGCATATTTAAAACACAATGAAAAAACAAACAAAGTACATATTTCTAAAGCACAAAAAGAAGATTATAAGCAAATTATAACAGGAATTAGTATTTTACAAAAGAAAACACCCTTTTGTTTAAACGAAATAGATTTAATTACAGGGAGAACTCATCAAATACGAGCGCATTTGTCTTTTTTAGGTGCACCTATTTTAGGAGACATTAAATATGGTAACAGAAAAATAAATGAAAAAACCAAAACTAAAACGCAGGCTTTATGCGCATTCAAGTTTGGTTTTTCAAACAAAATACCAAAAGACAACTTTTTTCACTACTTAAACGGCAAGATAATTCATATTGAAAATCCTACACTTATTGATACGTTCAATAGTTTATAGCATTATTTATATTAGCTAAAAAATGAAACCTGATTGCTCCTTGGCATATCTCCAAGTGCTTTTATTTCAAATAAAAGGTCTACTACCGTGTCTGAAATACTGCATTTTGCCTGTAATTCCTCGGCAGATAAATATTGCTGCGCATTAATAGTTGCATCTTCAAGTGCTTGTGCCGCAGTGTCTCCAACACCTTTAAGTGCCATAAACGGCAAACGTATTTTACCATTTTCAACCATGTATTTTTTTGCACGGCTTTTACCAATCTCAATTGGCAAAAAACTATATCCCCTTGCTTGCATTTCATTAACTATTTGTAAAGAAGATAAAAGGCTTTCATCTTTTGCTTTTTTCTCTTCTTTTAACCTTTGAGCAATTGCTTTCATTGTTTTTTTTGTAACGCTTGTTCCTCCAAGCGCGGCATCGTAATCTAAATCATCGCCATGCACTGTAAAATATGTTGCGTAAAACTCAAGCGGTTTATAAACTTTAAACCACATTAACCTTATTGCGGCAATTAAATATGCAACGGCATGTGCTTTTGGGAACATATATTTTATTTTTTTACAACTCTCTAAATACCAATCTTCAACGCCGTGTTGTTTCAAAATATCTTCCAAATTATCCGGAAAACCAAATTTTGCAACTAAGCCTTTTCTTGTTAATTCCATTACCTTAAACGCATGTTTTGATTCTACTCCCTTATGCATAAGTTCTGTCATAATGCTGTCTCTTGTTGCAATAACTTGTGATATTGTGCAAACCTTGTCTTTAATAAGTACTTGTGCATTTCCGCTCCAAACATCAGTTCCATGCGAAAGCCCCGATATTTGAATTAAATCGCTAAAGTTTTTAGGTTGTGCTTCTATTAACATGTTGCGAACAAAGTTAGTTCCAAGTTCCGGTATGCCAAAAGTTCCTGTTTCACTTTGTATGTCATCAGGCGTAACGCCAAGTGCATTTGTTGACACAAGTAAAGATATTACTTTCTCGTCATTCATTGGCACACTGTCAACTTTTATGCCCGTCATATCCTCAAGGTGCTTACACATTGTTGGCACAAAATGCCCTAACTCATCAAGTTTAAGTATTGTTTCGTGCAAATATTTAAACTCAAAATGTGTTGTTATCATCCCTTTTTCTTTATCATCTGCCGGGTGTTGTATTGGGCAAAAGTCATAAACTTCATACCCACCCGGCACAACAACCATGCCGCCGGGGTGTTGCCCTGTTGTTTTTTTAACACCAACGCAGCCCTGCACAAGCCTATTTTCCTCTGCTTTATTTACAACCATGCCTCGTTCTTCTAAATATTTTTTAACGTACCCATATGCAGTTTTATCTTGCAGTCCTGATATTGTACCAGCTTTAAACACATGGTCTCTTCCAAACAAATCTTCTGTATATCTATGTATTAGCCCTTGTACTTCGCCGGAAAAATTAAGGTCAATGTCAGGCTCTTTATCGCCATCAAATCCCAAAAACGTTTCAAACGGAATATCATGCCCGTCCATTATTAATTCATTATCGCAATTTGGGCACTTTCTGTTTGGTAAATCAAAACCGTCTATAATACTTCCGTCTGTAAAAAATTCGCTAAACAAACAGTTTGGGCATCTATAATGCGGTGGTAAACTGTTTACCTCTGAAATACCGGCAAAATGCGCAACGGCAGAAGACCCAACAGAACCCCTTGAGCCTACGTAATATCCGTACTCTTCACTTTTTGCAACTAATTTTTGAGCTATTACATAAAGCACCGCAAAGCCATGTTTAATTATAGAATCCAGTTCCCTTACAAGCCTGTCTTCAACTAGTTTTGGCAGTGGGTCTCCAAACATTTTTTTTGCATTGCGCATAGTATCTTCGCGCAATGTTTCGTCTGCACCTTCTATCGTAGGTGAGTATAAACCTCTTGGTATTGGGCGTATGTCGTTTTCAATTACATCTGCAATTTTATTTGGGTTTTCAACAACGATTTCAAACGCTTTTTCCGGTGCCAAATACTTAAATTCGTCAAGCATTTCTTTTGTTGTTCTAAAATAAAGCGGAGCTTGGTTATCTGCATCATCAAAACCCATGCCTGCCTGCAATACTGCACGAAAAACACTGTCTTTAGGCAGTGCAAAATGCACGTCTCCCGTTGCTACGCAAGGTTTATTTAACTCTTGCGCAATTTGTAATATTTTTTTGTTAAATTCTCTTATTTTGCCTTTATTTTCAACTATCCCGTCACGAACCATGTATTCGTTATTTCCAACCGGTTGCACTTCAAGGTAGTCATAATAATTTGCAATACGTAAAAGTTCCGCATCACTTCTTTGTTCAACAACTGCACGGTATAATTCTCCTGCCTCACATGCAGAGCCAACTATTAAACCATGCCTATGTCTATTTAACAAACTTCGTGGCACGCGCGGAACTTTTAAATAATAATCAATATGTGACGATGAAATTATTTTATAAAGGTTTTTCATTCCGGCTTGATTTTTAACAAGTATTATTGCATGGAAATTTTTCTTTGATAAGGCACGTGTATTGCCAAGGCTTGTATTAATATCTTCTAGTTTTGTTATTTCTTTTTCTTTTAACATTTCAACAAGTTTATTATACACATGTGCTAGTGCTCTTGCGTCGTCTTGCGCCCTGTGGTGGTTAAATGCCGGTGCATTAAAGTGTTTTGTTAATGTGCCTAGTTTATAATCTTTAAGGCCTATACAAACAGCTTGCGCTAAAGGTAATGTATCAATATATGTATTTGGTATTGTTATTTTGCAACGTTTTGCACATTCTTTTATAAACAACATATCAAAACTGTGCGCATTATGAGCAATTAAAACCTTATCTTTTGCAAAATTTAAAAACTCTTTTAAGGCTTGTTTTTCAAATGGTGCGTCTTTTACCATGTCATCAGTAATGCCGGTTATTTTTGTAATTTTTTGTGGTATAAGGCGTTTAGGATTAACAAATGTACTAAATTTATCAATTATTTCACCGTTTTCTACCAAAACAGCACCTATTTCTGTTATTGCATCGTTAACGGCAGAAAGGCCTGTTGTTTCAAGGTCAAACACAACTACAGGCATGTTTAAACTGCCTTTTTTCTCGCCGTGTACAACAGGTACCATGTCGTCAACAAAATACGCTTCAACACCATATATTATTTTAAAGTCAGGGTCATTTTTTCTAATTGCGTCAGACATATTCATGGCTTCAGGAAAAGCTTGAACAACGCCATGGTCTGTTATAGCTATAGCTTTATGGCCCATATC
>CAYJDK010000096.1:0-7750 GCA_964368905.1 uncultured Bacteroides sp. | reverse complement strand
AGTTTTTTCATGTCATGAGATAGCACAATTTCGTCTGAATACAAAAAATCTGCGCCTGTTTCGTTAATTGCTTTTGCCAGCTCATACAGCGCGTTATGTGACAATGTGTCGTCATGGTCAAGTAACACAATATAATCGCCCTCTGCCTCGCAAAGGCCAATATTTGTGTTTGCTGCTATTCCCTCGTTTTTAACAAGCTTTGTGTAGTTAATGCGCTTGTCTCCCATGCGTTTTACGGTTTCTCCAACGTTTGAATACTCAGGCCCAGATGCATCTATTAGTACAATTTCAAAATGTTTATAACTTTGGTTTAAAACACTTTTAATCATATCTTTTAAATACTTAACCGGCGTATTATAAAGTGGCACAACTACCGAAAACACAGGCATTTGCGCAAAAACTTTTTTCTTTTGGTATCTTAATTCTTTTTTTAGCGGTATGTCTGCACGGTGTTTCCACGGTGCACCGTTTTTAGAGGCAAGGCTAAACCTGTAAGAAACTTCTCTGCAAAAAGCTTCAAAACCTCTTTCTTTAAGGCATGTTACGCTACGGCGCGCTAAATCTTTAGCGTGAGCCGGGTTTGCAACACGTTTTGCAGCTTTACTTAAAGAATCTTTTTGTTCTGCTTTACTTTCACTTACGGCCTGTTGTGACATATCTTTCTCCGTTCTAACACCGAAAATAAAATCGACGTTTAAACTTTAGTAAATGTAACTTTTTTACATATGTTCTATTTACTATAGGTATATTTAAAATTCTTTTATTTAATACATTTTATTTTGTTGTTTTTTTGTATTGTTCACAAACTTCTTTTGTATCGCCTGTCATTTTAACTCTACCTTTTTCAATCCATGTTACTCTGTTGCAAAGGCTTTCTATTTGATGTATAGAATGGCTTACAAGTATAACAGTTGTACCGTGGTTCATCATTTCACGCATTCTATCTTCACATTTCTTTTGAAATAAAAAATCTCCCACAGATAAAATTTCGTCTGCTATTAAAACATCGGGGTTTGTAATTGTTGCAATAGCAAACGCTATACGTGAAACCATGCCGGAAGAATAATTTTTTAGCGGAACGTCCAAAAACTCTCTAAGTTCGCTAAATTCAACAATTTCTTCAAATTTTTCTTTAATATACTTTGGTGTAAAGCCTAAAACGGCACCGTTTAAAAAAATGTTTTCTCTGCCTGTTAAGTCCATGTCAAACCCGGCACCAAGCTCTATTAGCGGTGCAATGCTGCCCGTAACGCTTACGGTGCCTTTTACCGGCTTATAAACACCTGCTATTACTTTAAGCAATGTACTTTTACCGCTTCCGTTTAAGCCAAGCAAGCCGTAAAAATCGCCTTTTTTTACTTCTAAAGATACATCTTTAAGCGCCCAAAATTCTTCAAAGCGTAATTTGCCTTTTACAAGGGCAACAAAGTACTCTTTTAGGCTTTCGCTTTTTTCTTTAGCCATATTAAAGCGCATAGATACATTTTTAACTTCAATTATATTTTCTTCAATATCGGGCATTTAAAATGTCACCTCGTTTAAATATACAAGACAAACTTGTCTTGGTTGCGTTTAAATACAAAAAAGCCAAATAAAAACATTACAACTCCGCACACTCCGCATACTATAAGCATGTTTTGTGTTAACATTTCGCCTTTATAAACAACAGCCCTAAAAGACGTTATGTACCAATACATTGGGTTGTAACCAATAAATGTTTGCAGTATTCCTACACCGTCTCCCGACATTGTATAAGGGTCATAAAATATGGCAGAAAAGTACATTAATGCAGTGCAAAAAACTGTCCATAAATGCATAACGTCCCTGAAAAACACGGCAAGAGACGCTAAAAGCAAACCAACACCAACATTAAACATAAAAAGCGTTGCTATTGGGTAAATTGCTAGTACAAATGTTGGGTGCAGCTGTGCACCGGTTATAAACATAACAATAAAAAGTGCTATAAATGACGTTAAAAAATTTACAAGCCCAAAACAAACTTTTTCAAACGGAAAAATATATTTTGGTATATAAACTTTTCTTAAAAGCGGTGCATTAACAATTACACTGCTCATTGCCGCATTTGTAGACTCTTGAAAAAACATCCACACAACTTGCCCTGTTAGCAAGTACATTGCAAAATTATCAATACCTGCAGATTTAAAGTTCATAACGCTTGAAAACACGGCCCACATAACAAGGCACATTAAAAGAGGGTTTAAAACACTCCACAAAACGCCTAAAACGCTGCGCCTGTATTTAACTTTAAAATCGCGCCCTATTAAATTGTAAAGTAAAAAACGATACCGCCAAAAATCTTTAATATAAGCTTTTAATAATGTCAAAATATCTACTCCTACAAATTTGCAAAATAGCTAAAATCTTGCTCTTTAAATGTTTTGTGAACTTTGTCTTTATCGCTTAGTTTTATTTCACAGCCCGGGTTTGGCCACTTTATGCCAAGTGTTTCGTCACACCATAAAACGCCACCCTCTGCGCTGTGGTTATAATAGTCTGAACATTTATAAGTAAACTCTGCCTCTTTAGACAATACCAAAAAACCATGTGCAAACCCTTTTGGAACAAAAAGCTGGCGCTTATTTTCAGCGCTAAGCGTTACACCCACCCATTTTCCAAACGTTTTGCTGTTTATACGGCAGTCTACGGCAACGTCAAAAACTTCTCCCGATAAAATACGAACAAGTTTGCCTTGTGTATTTTCTTTTTGAAAATGTAGCCCACGCAAAACACCTTGTGTGCTTTTACTGTGGTTATCTTGCACAAAAACATCTTTAATACCCGCGGCGGCAAACTCTTGGGCTTGATAAGTTTCCATAAAAAAGCCTCTGTCGTCGCCAAAAACTGTTGGTTCAACAATTATAACTTCGGGTATTTCTGTTTTTATAAAGTTAAATTTACCCATTTTTTACTCCCTTGTAAAAAAATAATTTTGCAAATATTATCAATTTTTGCAAAATAAACGCCAAAATAACCGCAAAAAAATGCGGTTTAGCCAAAATGCAACTATTAACCTTGTAGTTTTTGCTTGCCGCACAGCATTTGCTCTGAATAACTTGTTGTTCAGTTGGCTTTAATTATTTTTTGACAATTTATTATATCACAAAAGCTTTTTTGTTACAAGGCAATTGTTTTTATGCTGTAGCGGCAGCGTAAAACACTGCCGCTACACATTTATTTATAAGTTTAAAACCTGTATTTATAATTTAAATTTAAAAAAATCATCTTTGTACCATTGTGCCGGCTAAATGGTTTTCTAAGGTATTTTCGGTTATAAAATCAACAAGCCATGTTCCGTCGGCAGTATAAACAAGGTCTAATGTTATATATGGTATTAAAGTTGCGCTTTCTGCTGCGCTATCCGGCTCGCCGTCTTCTCCCAGCGGTGTGCTTGTGTACTCTGTTGCGGCATTTATTCGCACTGTTAACACATTGCTTGCATTAAAACTTTGTTTTGCGTTTGCAACGTCCGGCGTAATGCTAACAAATTCATATACTTGTGTTTGTGTTGTTGTTGGTGTAATTTCAGGCGTTAAAAATTCTTTAAGCTCCGGTGTACAATGCTCCAATTTCTCAGGGTCTCTCTCGTTTATAGCAACTAGGTACGAGCTAAAAAATGTATTTGTTGCAAGTTCCATTTGCTCTGCAGAAGGCATTCCCCCTGATATAACGTAATTATCAAATACAAGCTGATTATTTGCTTTTTCTGCATATTGCACAACACTTGCAGCCGTTGCACCACTTTGTGTTGTTAAAACAATTTTTATGTTACTGCCTACCAAAACTTGTGGTATTGTTACGCTGCCGTTAACAGGTGTTTGCTCTACTTGTATGTCGTTAACGTATATTATGGCATTGTCTTGCACACAATTTGTAACGATAACGTCGCTAATAGGCAAAGAACCCTCAACCGTTTGTGGTATATTGCTGTCAAAAAGCGAAACTTGAGTTGGCTCTCCTTGTATGCTTTGCCCAACAAGGGTTTGGTCTGTTATAACAAGTGTGTAAACGCCCGGGAATACACCTTTATATTCCATTATCTCGCCTGTATATGTGCCGGTTAACGGTATACCGTCCATTGTTAAAACGGCATTTTCAGTTATAACAGGCACGTTTAAATCTACCGGCTTTACCTGCAACTTATAGTCGTTATACCCTAAAAACACATTAGAGCTTATTATTGAAAGCGCCGGGTGTGTGTCGCTTATTCTTTCAGCGTTTGCGGCGCTTATGTTAAAGCTTGCAATTAAATCTTGCACGCTCTGCTGTGTTGTAAATGCTTTTGCCAGCGAGCTTAACCCCTCTTGCGTTACTTCTATGCCGCTGCCCACCACAAGTTGTTCAAGCGCCGCTGTGTCTGATTGTACCAGCGCACTTTCAAGGTCTATATAAAATTTATCAATGTTATAAGACGAATAAAGCATGTTGCTTGACACACTTGCGACCACAAGAAGTATTAAGGCGCTAGCCAATATGCAAGACAATATTATTATAGATTTTTTGCTTTTACTCTCTTGATTTTTTTGCCTGTTGCCCATTACTTGTTTTGGGCGCTTTTTACTTTTATTTTGTGTGCTTTTGTATTTATACTCGTTTTGTGCGTGGCTTTCATAATGTTCTGCATTGCTTGTTTTAACAAAATTTTCTTTTTTCTCTTTTTGTTTTGTTGCACTGTCATAATTTGCATAACTTTCACTGTTTTGCTGTTGCTTATTTTGAAAATGTGCATAATCCATGTTTTTTTGTGCATCTTCTTGCTGTTTTATAATTTGATTTGAGTTATAATCATCAACATTAATTTGCCTTGCGCCAAATTGTTGTTTTGTATTACTGTTTTGTTGTGCTGTGCTTAATGCACTTTGATTTTCTTCGCTGTTTAGTAAATTACTTTGCGGTTCAACATTGTTTTTTGTGTTGTCATAATTACAAACAAAACATTTTTCGTTTTCGTTGCCCGTTAAAAAGGCTCCGCAATTTTTGCATTGTACCATATAAAAAACCCTTTCCTTTAGTTTTTATTATGCAAAACTATAAAAACTAAAACACAAAAACATTAAAAGGCTACACTTTTATTTAAATAATAGCAAACAAAAACTTAATAATAAATGCAATAAAGTTTTTGTAAAAACAGCGTTATTATTTTATAAACTTAAAGTGCATATTTTTTTACCTTAAATATTTTTTATCTATAACTAATATTGCTCTAAAAAGCACTGGTTAAAACATTTTTTAAAATATAAAACATTTGCGTGTATAAATGAGTGTTTTTTGCCAAAACTACTGATGTTCACTAAGCGTAAACGGGTGTAATAAATAACCGAGGTGTTGACAAACACAATTACACGGCCGACGTAACGAAAGGATACACAAAAATGCTTAAAGATCAACTTAAAAAATTTTGGCAAAGCAAAGGTTTTTATGTGGCGCTTACCGCCGTTATAATAGGCAGTGTAATTGCCAGTTACCTTGCAGTTAACACAATGTTAAGAGAGCTTGGCAGTGTTGAGCAAGCGCCGCCCACAAACCCAATTATTGAAAGCGAGGACGTAACATGGAACGAGCCAATAGCAGACGTAGAGGTAAAAGAAGAAAATCTACCTGTAAGTCCTTCAACTCAAACACAGGCGAGTTCATCGCAACAGCAACAAGCACAGCAAACACAGCCGTCGTCTGTATCAAGTTTGCCGTCATCGTCTTCGCAGTTGCAAGAGCAGGCATCGTCATTGCCAGAACCTGCAAATTTGCAAGCAACGCAAACAAGCTTATACAGCTGGCCGGTGCAGGGCAATATATTGCAAGCATACAGCGGCGATGAACTTGTTTATAACGAAACAATGGGCGACTGGCGCACACATAACGGTGTGGATATTGCCGCAGAAATTGGTAGTACTGTAGTGTCTCCTGCAACGCTTACTGTTGCAAGTGTAACACAAGGCGGAGAATGGGCCGGTGTTGTAACGCTTGAAAGCAACGACATTACCGTTACTGTTTATGGCCTTAACGACATTACCGTAAAACAAGGCCAAAGCGTAAAACAAGGTGCCGAAATTGGTAAAGTGGCACATTTTGCCGCAGAAATGACTTTAGACCCACACATACATGTGGAAGTGCAAAAAAACGGCACCTTTGTAAACCCTGAAGATATATTTAACGGCGCACCCGTTGAATAAACATTAATAGGTTACGAATGATACTCTGCACAATTGCATTTTTTCCATTTTTTACCGCTGCCGCACGGACAAGTTTCGTTGCGGCCTATTTTTTCGGATTTTTGTAAAACGTGGGGTTTTCTTTTTTCTACGGCTTGCGCTGCAGATTGTTGCGTAATGCTTGCCGTTTGTTTGCGCTGTACGCTTTCAGGTTTTTTAATTTCAAGGCCTAGCAACATTTTTGTTGTGTCTTCACGTATATTTTCAACCATTGCGTCAAACATGTTAAAACCTTCAATGCGGTACTCCACTACGGGGTTATGCTGGCCATAGCTTCTTAAATAAATACCGCGCCTTAATTCGTCCATGTCGTCTATATGGTTCATCCATTTACTGTCAACGTTACGTAATAAAACCATTCTTTCGGCATCACGCATTAGTTGTGCCCCGTACTTTGTTTCTTTATCGGCACAAACTTTATCTATACGGTTTACCAAAACATCTGTCACATCAGCAATTTGTAACTCATTTAGTTCTTCGTCTGTGTATTTAAAGTCATTTTCTGTTGTAAGCCAGCCCAAATAATGTGCACGCAAACCGGCAAAATCCCAATTTTCTGCCTCCGGCCCTGATAAAAACAACCCTGCATTATCTTGCACAGATTTATGCATCATGGTGCGTACACTTTCTTTTATATCGTCGCCTTGCAGCACCGTGTTACGTTGTGCGTATATTATTTCTCTTTGGCTGTTCATAACATCGTCAAACTGAAGCACGTTTTTACGTATAGAGAAGTTACGTGCCTCTAATTTCTTTTGCGCGTTTTCTATTTGTGCAGTTATAATTTTGTTTTCAATAGGCATGTCCTCGTCTACACCGAGTGTTGCCATTATGCTTTGCACACGCTCTCCGCCAAATAGGCGCATTAAATCATCTTCAAGGCTTATAAAAAACCTACTTGCGCCGGGGTCTCCTTGCCTACCTGCACGGCCCCTTAATTGGTTATCTATACGCCTGCTTTCGTGGCGCTCTGTGCCAATTATAAAAAGCCCGCCGGCTTGTTTTACCGCTTGCGCTTCGCTTGCATTTTGCTCTTTATAACTTTTTTCAAGCTCTGCATATCTTTTGCGCACATTTATAATGTCTTCGTTGTCTGTGTGTGCGTGGCTAGTGCTTTCTGCAATTAATTCTTCTTCAAAACCTTCTTTTAACAATGCCGCTTTTGCCATGTACTCGCTGTTACCGCCAAGCACTATGTCTGTGCCACGCCCTGCCATGTTAGTTGCAATTGTTACTGCACCTTTTTTACCTGCTTGTGCAACAATTTTTGCTTCTTTATCATGGTTTTTTGCGTTTAACACCTCGTGCTTAACGCCACGCTTTTTAAGCATAGAACTTAATAGTTCACTTTTTTCAATTGATATTGTACCCACAAGCACGGGCTGTCCGTTTTCATAACATTCAACAACTTGTTGTATTACGGCATTGTATTTGCCGTTTGTAGACCTATAAATACTATCGTTATAATCTTGCCTTTTTACAGGCATGTTTGTTGGTATTTCAACAACGTTTAGGCCAGATAT
>CAYJDK010000095.1:4593-7765 GCA_964368905.1 uncultured Bacteroides sp. | reverse complement strand
TTTAAAAGCACAAGATGCATTTAAAGAATTTAATGAAATTGAAAATGCAATTGTTGATAAAAAAGGTAAAAAAGGTGCAGTTAAGCAAATTGATTTAAAGCAGCATATTAAAATTGAAAGTAAGAAGATTGAAAATAATTCATACGTAGCAACAGTAATTGTACCGGCGGGCTCGGTAATAAATATAAACCCTGCATTGTTTTTAAATTTTTTACAAGAAAAAAACGGGATTTGTGCAGCAGCTGTAGATGTTTTACGCTTGCAATTATTAACAAAAGAGCTAAAACCGTTTAAATAAACAAGTTGAAATATAGTTTAAAAACTATATTAAATTAAAAAGTACAGTTTTATAAAGTATTGTTAAATTATTATGTTATATTAAGGAGGCTTTAAATTGAAGTTTTCTCAAATTGAATATAAAAAGTTAGATTTTGAAGCATTGTTAAATGAAATGAAAATTCTTAAAGAGAAGATAAAAAAAGCAAAAACAGCAAAAGAACAACTTGATTTTTACAATGAAGCAGAAATAATTATTAGCGAATTTAGAACATACTTTTCGTTAGTACGTATAAGAAATTTACAAGATGTTAACGATGAGTTTTATAATGAAGAAAAAACGTTATATGCAAATGAATCTCCTAAGTTTTTTTTAATTATGAGTGAAATTTATGAAGTAATTCATAAAAGCCCATTTAGAAAAGAGCTTGAACAAAAAATGGGCAGTATTATTTTTAAAAATATAGAAATTAGCAGTAAAACAAAGTCTGAAGAAATTTTAAAGGATAAGCAAAAAGAAAATTTGCTTGTGCAAGATTACATTAAAACTATATCGTCGCTAACAGTGTGGTTTGACGGTAAAAATATACCACTTACACAGCTAATTCCTTACAAAGAGAGTGTAGACAGAGACACAAGGATACGTGCACACATAGCGGAAGGTGAATGTTACAACAGCGTAAAGCCTAAGTTTGATGAAATTTTTGACGAACTTGTAAAAAACAGAACCATGCAAGCAACAAAATTAGGATTTAATAATTTTGTTGACTTGGGTTACGCTAAAATGGAAAGAAATTGCTATAATTTTAATGATGTTTTTGAGTTTAAAAATCAAGTTTTACAAGAGATAACACCTAAATTGTTAGAAATAAGAGAAAAGCGCAGAAAACGCTTAAATATTGATGAATTAAAATTTTATGATTTAACATTAAGCTGTAAAGAAGGCACACCAAAACCGATATTAAGCGGAATTGAACTTGTAAATGCTGCAAAAATAATGTATAACAAAATGAATACTCAAACAGCTGAGTTTTTTAACGATATGTGTGACAATGAGTTGTTTGATGTTTTATCAAGGAAAGGAAAATCACCGGGTGGTTTTTGCTCGTATCTTGATAATTTTAAAAAGACATTTGTTTTTGCAAATTTTAACAATACAAGTGCAGACGTAAACGTGTTGTTGCACGAGGTAGGGCATGCCTTTGCACGTTATATATTAGTTAAAAATGCGCAAATTATTTATAATTTTTATACTTTAGATATTAGCGAAACACACTCAATGACAATGGAGTTTTTAACAGAACCGTATTACGATATGTTTTTTGGAACTAATGCAAGCAAATATAAAAAAGCGCATAACCCAAACTTAAGTGCACGTGAACGTGACAATTTATGGCTTGAAATTGAAAGCAAGTTTCGCCCAAACACAGATTATGACGATTTGCCATTTTACTCAAAAGGTGCAGGTTGGCAAAGACAAATGCACATTTATAAAACACCGTTTTACTATATTGATTATTGCTTGGCTCAAACAATGGCGCTGCAATTTTATTCAGCTTTTTTAAAAGATAAAGAGCTGGCTTTTAATAAATATATGGAGTTTATTAAGAAAAGCAATGAAAAAACTTTCTTAGAACTTATTGAATTAATAGGCTTTAAAAGCCCGTTTGATGATGGAACAATTAAACATATCATTAGTAGTTTAAAATAATTTGCTTTTTTTGAAGTTATAACTGTGATATAATATTAAAAAGAAGAAGTATTTTTCATAAAACATATCATGATAGCACGTGAAAGCGAGCACTAAAAATGAGAGAGATTTTTGAAAATTTAATAAAAAATGAACTTTTGTTTTCCGAGCTTGCTTCAAAACAGTTTTCTGAAACAGACGGAATTACAAAAGAAAATATTAAAGAAGTTTTACAACAGCGTGGTGCAAAAATAAGGCAGGTTATTGCCGAAACAAACGCAATTATTGAAGATGTGATTGAGCCTTTACTTAAAGAGCCGAAAAAATTAACGGCTGAACAAGTAGAGGAACTTGAAGATCTTGCGAAAAATTTGTCGGGCTATAAAACAAGCGTAGATACCGGCCTTAGCTATAAAATTAGGCATGCACTTACAGAGTATGCTAAAGAAAAAGACGAGCCCTTGTTTATTAGAAACATGTTTTTTAAAGGTCTTGCCCTTTTTTATTTGGACAATGAGCTGTTTAAAAACGAAATGGACGAATGTTATAAACAAGTAATTGATTTTAGTTGTAGGTACAAAGAATTTGACAAAGATACAAAAAATTTAATTGCGCGCGCTTATGGCAACAGGTATATCAGTTTAACAAGAAATAAAATTGACGAAGCGTTTAAAAGGTATGATATAGCGTTAGATTTTTGGGAAAATACAGTAAAAAAAGATGATGCTGAATTTCCTATTGAACACTACATTAAAAACATGCATGAAAATTTATGCTCTACAACAATAAGTGCATTAAGGGCAGGCAAAGATAAAATTGTAGTAAGTGATGATAAAGTTAAGCGTCTATTAGAATCTGCATTATATTTGCATGAGAATTATTTCAACAAAACATACACCGGCAATGATTATACATCTTTGCAAGTAAAACAATTATATATAACTAATGCTGCAAAATATTATAACAATTTAATTAGTGCGCAAGAACTTGTAGATTCTTTGTATAACATTTACAAACAGGCTGAAAATGAGTATGATTATGATAATTTGTTTAAAAAAATGCACATATCGGCACTTTATTTGTATTACTTAAAATATGTTCCTAAAGAAATTGCACAAGAGGAAAAACATAAACGAAGAGCAAAAAAAATTGAAGAAGACGTATACAATTATGTTATGAATATACCAAAAGAACTTACAGGCGGAC
>CAYJDK010000095.1:3563-4579 GCA_964368905.1 uncultured Bacteroides sp. | reverse complement strand
TTATGCTTGCAAATTTTGCAGTTGGTAGCCATAATGTTTTTGATGATTATTCTTATTTGAAAATGCTTTTGTCTTTAACTGTTTTTAGGCATCCTCCAACATATGCACACTCTATAATGGTTGCCAAAATATCTTTTGTTATAACAGAATACATAGCAAAATATTACCCGGAGCAGCTTGTAGATTTACCCGGGTTTAAAAATGTACAAGATGTAAAAGACAAATTTGGAGAAATATTACTGTTTGTTTGGTTTTCAGGTTTATTGCACGATATAGGGAAAATAAGCTATTCACATTTAGTATCGTTTTATGCAAGAAAACTCAACGACAAAGAGTTTGAAATGATAAAGCAACATTCCTCTAAGACAGACGGTTTTATTAAAGCCGTGCCGGATTTTGGTGAAACAAATGAGCTTTACAATGAAATAAATAGCTCGACAAACATACATTTTTCTAATAACCCCGTGTTATTTACGCATTTTATAGATGTGGCGATGGGACACCATAAAAGCTTTGACGGCGAGTTTGGATACCCAAATGAGTATGATAACAGAAAGTCTCCCGTAAAGCTTATTATAGACATTATAACTATAGCAGACTCTATTGATGCGGCAACAGACAGCATTGGGCGCAGCTATGCAGTAGAAAAGAAATTGTCACATTTAAAAGAAGAAATACTATCACAAATAGGCACACGTTACTCTGACTTTGTGGCAAAGCTTATTTTTAATAATGAATTGGTTTACAATAGTATAAATAATTTAATTAAAAAAGATAGAATTGATGTTTATTATGAATGCATGTTTTTGGAAAATTTGCCCGATACAATGATACCGCCAAACACAACATTATTTTAATAATCAAATAAAAGGCAAAACTCGGAAAAACCCGAGTTTTGCCTTTTAAATTATACATGATAAATTATTAATTTTTTACTTATTAAAAACTAATGTAATAATAAATTAAAGCTTATTCATATTCTACAACATCTGCAAGTTTTGTTAAAAATTCTCGCT
>CAYJDK010000095.1:1520-3553 GCA_964368905.1 uncultured Bacteroides sp. | reverse complement strand
ATCGTTGCCCTTAACTAGTTGCGATGCGGCAACAATTGGAATCCATTTTTCAACATATTGTCTTGCAGTATCACTTTTGGTGCAAAAAAGTTTTAAATAGGTTTCTGCAATGTCTTTTTTGCCCTTTAGCAAAAATAATAAATATGTGCGTGCAACGTCTGCCGAGGCACTTCCTTGAGTTACATGTGCCCAGTCTATTACAAAGTAATCACCATTATCTGCAATTATTATATTGCCCGGGCTAAAATCTCCGTGGCATGTTTTTTTGTGTTTTGGCATACCTTCAAGGCGTTGCATTAATTCATAGCGTGTTGTGGCATCAAGGTTTGTTTCTGATATTTTAAGAGCCATTTTGTCACGCAATTTATTTAGATGTGGTGTTGTTTTGCTGTGTATTTCCATTTGTATGTTTACAAAAAGATCTAGATGTTCGTCAATTTTTTCCGGGCTTTCTTGCATAATTTGTGCAAGTGTTTTGCCGCTTATATAGCTACTTACTATTGTCCATTTACCGTCTGTTTTCTTTACTTCAAGCATCGCCGGAACATTCAGCCCTGCTTCGTGTACGCGTGCTTGGTTAAGTGCTTCGTTAAGAACTTGCGACGTTTTGTATGTTTCGTCGAAAACTTTATTTACACAATTGCCGTCTTGGTAAATTGTTTTATTTGTACGCTGTGCAATAATAGACATTTTATCCATTTTAGGCTCCTTATATATTTTATTTTTATGTTAATAATTTGCATGCACATGTATGAATTTGCCTAACATGCAAAGGAATAGTACATAAATACTTTATTGGCTTTCGGCTCGTACCTTACGGCACAACCGCCGAAATATGCCAATAAATAACACTACGTGTTATTTATAATATACATTTAAATACATTTGTTTAATTTCGCTCATTAGTGGATAACGTGGGTTTGCTCCGGTGCATTGGTCGTCAAATGCTTGTTCAGTCATTTCATCCAATGTTGCAAGGAATTTTTCTTCTTCAATTCCATATTCGCTAATACTGCTTTTTATTCCAACAGCTTTTTTCAGTTTTTCAATTTTTTCTATAAGTTTTGTAACAAGCTCGTCGTCGTTTGCTCCGCGTATACCCACAAAGCTTGCAATCTCTGCATATCTAGCTTTTGCATTTGGGTATTTGTATTGAGAAAACGCACCCATTTTTGTTGGGTTTTCTGTCATGTTAAAACGTATTACTTCGCTAATTAAAAGTGCATTTGCAACACCGTGAGGTAAGTGGTGCATTGCACCTAGTTTATGTGCCATTGAGTGGCATACACCTAAAAATGCGTTTGCAAAAGCCATACCGGCAAGTGTAGATGCATCTGCCATTTTTTCTCTGGCAATTGGGTCTTGTGCGCCTTTTTCATAAGCTGCAGGCAAGTACTCAAAAACAAGTTTTAATGCTTTAAGTGCTAAACCATCGGTGTAATCGCTTGCAAGCATAGAAGCATAAGCCTCCAGTGCATGTGTTAATGCGTCAATACCTGATGCAGATGTTAGACCTTTAGGCATGTCCATCATTAGGTCTGCATCAATAATTGCAACACTTGGCATTAATTCATAGTCGGCTAGTGGGTATTTTATGCCGGTTTTCTCGTCTGTAATAACTGCAAACGGTGTAACTTCGCTACCAGTACCGGCAGTTGTTGGTATTGCAACAAAGTTAGATTTTGTGCCAAGTTTTGGGAAACCGTAAAAATCAACATCGGGATGTTCGTAAAGTGTCCACATAATTTTTGCGGCATCTATTGGAGAACCGCCACCTAGTGCAACTATGCAATCAGGCTCAAACAATTGCATTGCTTTTGCACCTTCTTTTGCACATGCAAGAGTTGGGTCAGGCGTAACATTAAAGAATGTAGTATGCATTATACCCATATCGTCTAATAAATCTGTAATGCGTTTAGAGTATTTATTTTTATACAAAAATTCATCTGTTACTATAAATACCTTTTTCTTGCCATAAACCTCTTTTAGTTCTGCAAGAGCAATAGGTAAACAACCTGTTTTAAAATATACTT
>CAYJDK010000095.1:0-1462 GCA_964368905.1 uncultured Bacteroides sp. | reverse complement strand
CTACCGCAACCAAGTGTTAAAGACGGTGCAAGTGCAAAGTTGTATAAATCGCCTATACCACCATGGGCAGCAGGTGTATTAACAACAATACGGCAAGTTTTCATTGTTTTTTCAAAAATTTCAAGGTCTTCGGCTGCTTTTGCCGTATCTATAAATATAGAAGCGGTGTGTCCGTACCCACCATCTTTAATTAGTTTATCAGCCTTTGCAATTGCATCCGAGTAATCTTTATACTTATACATTGCTAAAACAGGAGATAATTTTTCGTGTGCAAATTCTTCGCTAAGTTCAACACTTGTAACTTCACCTATAAGAACCTTTGTATGTTCCGGTACTGTAACACCTGCAAGCTGAGCAATTTTATATGCAGACTGGCCTACAATTTTAGCGTTTAATGCACCATTAATAATAATTGTTTCGCGTATTTTTTGTGTGTCCTTTGAAGACAATATATGGCAACCGCGAAGTTCAAATTCTTTTTTAACTTCGTCGTAAATGCTTGTGTGCACAATTACAGATTGTTCACTTGCACATATTACACCGTTATCAAATGATTTAGAAAGTATAACAGATGAAACAGCATTTTTTACATCACATGATTTGTGGAATAATGCCGGCACATTGCCCGCACCAACGCCAATTGCAGGCTTACCGCTTGAATATGCACTGCGAACCATGCCAGGTCCACCTGTTGCAAGTATCATGTCTGTAGTTTTCATAACTTCGTTTGTAAGCTCTAAAGAAGGAGTATCTATCCAACCAATAATGCCCTCTGGTGCGCCTGCACTAACAGCAGCTTCAAGCACAATACGTGCTGCCTCTATAGTACAGTTTTTAGCCCTTGGGTGCGGGCTGAAAATAATACCATTGCGTGTTTTTAATGCAAGTAACGCTTTAAATATAGCAGTTGATGTTGGATTTGTTGTTGGAATAACAGCTGCTATAACACCAATTGGCTCTGCAATAACTCTTGTACCAAAAGCATCGTCTCGAGAGATAACACCACAGGTTTTACTGTCTTTATATTTATTGTATATATATTCTGCTGCATAATGGTTTTTAATAACTTTATCTTCAACTATGCCCATGCCGGTTTCTTCAACCGCCATTTTTGCAAGAGAAATGCGGCTTTTATTAGCAGCAACAGCTGCTGCTTTAAATATTGCATCAACTTGCTCTTGTGTGAATTGTGCAAACTGTTCTTGAGCTCTTTTAATTTGCTCAATGCGCTCTTGAAGCTCGCTTACAGTTGCCACGGTGGTGGGTTTAACTGTGCCTTTGTTTTCCATTAAATAAATCCTCCATTTAATATTTGTTAAAAGTTTAACAACTGACAATACATAGAATACCACATTGACAAAATAATGTCAATACTAAAATCAAATATTATAATAAATTATTAGTTTATTAATAATTTGCTTAATAATAATTAATTATTATAATAGTAATATTTTATTTGTAA
>CAYJDK010000094.1:943-7808 GCA_964368905.1 uncultured Bacteroides sp. | reverse complement strand
ATACTCTTTTAGCAGTGTTAACGACCTTGCAACGGCCGTTTTAAGTGCTGCTAATGAAGAAGTAGGCTCACAGCCGTTGCCTGATATATTTGCATCGTATGTAGATTCGGCACTTATTATTGATGAATTAGGTGCAGTTGCAAGTTTAGATGCTTATTTTACTGAGGAAGAGCTTAATGAATACCGCCCTGAATTTTTACAAGAAGGCAGATTTGACAATCAAGAAAGCCTTAAAATTATTCCTGTTGCTAAATCTACAGAGCTAGTTTACATAAACAATACTGACTTTGATAAATTTATTCAAGAAACAAGCGCAGACGTTGAATTGCTTTCTACTTGGGAAGGCATTGCTACTTTGTCTGAGCAATATTATAATTGGACCGATGAGCAAACACCTGAAGAATTTGACGGTAAAGCGCTGTTTGGAATTGACTCAATTGCAAATTACATGCTTGTGTCTGCAAAACAACTGGGAGAAGAGTTTTATATTATTAATGATAATTCAGTAGAATTTGGGTTATCACGCGAGAGCGCAAAAACTATTTTTGATACACTGTGCGTACCGTATATGAATGGATACTACGCATCATACGGAAAGTTTCGTTCTGATGATATTAAATCAGGAGATTTATTAGCTTATGTAGGTTCAACTGCTAGTACATTTTATTTTCCTACTCAAGTAGAAAAAAGCAAAGACGAAGTTTATGATATTGAATGCTTGACAGTGCCTTATCCTACATATGAGAATGGAGATAATATTGTTGTACAACAAGGCGCCGGCATGCTTGTTACTAAAAGTGATGAAGTGCGAGAAGCAGCTGCTGTAGAGTTTTTAAAATGGTTTACAAAACCGGAACAGAACATGGAATTTGCAGTTTCAACAGGGTATATACCTGTTCAAAATATTGCGCTAGATTATGACGGCATTATTGAAGTTATGAACGCACAAAGTGAAGGTGATATTGTTAGTGCAGCGTTAAGCGGTACAGACACAGTTTACAACAATATACTAGTTAATTACGAATTTTATGCTAGCAAATCTTTTGATGGAAGTTATACATCAAGAAACGTTATTGAAGAGTATATGCAAACATATATTTCTGAAGGTGTTTTGTATATAGAGGAACAATTAGAACAAGGCAAAGATAGGCAAGAAATATACGAAGTTATGACTAACGAAGATAGGTTTAATGAATGGTATGACGGACTTAAATTAAACGTGGAAAATACTCTGCCATAAATTATAAATTTAAAATGGCTATACTCTAAGAAAAAATTTATTTTTAGCAATTAGGGTATAGCTTTGTTTTATTTATAATTATATTTTAGTTTGTGAATAATACGTGATTTTTATTTAAATAATTTTTATAGGACAAAAAATGAAAAAAAAGTTAAAATTTAATTCAATTATAATTAAAATAGGCTTGTTAATGCTTGTAGTAGTTATTGTACAAGCTTTATTTTTCACGAGCGTAATTTCATTTACAGGCGTATCACAAGCACTTGAAAGTTTTTCTTATGATTTATTTGCTAAAACCGTGCAAAACAGAAAAAACTTTTTAGAAACCACAATGGTCGATTCATGGTCTAATATTTATGACTATAGCGATGCTGTTTCTGAAATTTATATTGAGACAATTGGCGATGATAAAAACCCGGACGATGAAAAAATTATTGAATTTTTGAACTCTAGTGTTAACCCTATAATTGACATGATAATTCAAACAACATCAACAGGTGGGTTTATTATTTTAAATGATTCACAAGGAGAGGGAACATCTAACTCTACAATTTACTTTAAAAGTGACAATTATGCAACAATTTGTATATGACAAGAGGTCCCAGCGAAATTTCTAAAGAACATAAAATTTCTTTAACAAACTCTTGGAGCTATGGAATTACTTTAGATGAAGATAATATTGATATATTAAATATGCCAATACATGCAACAACTATAACAGACGATAAAAAATATTGGGGATATTGGGATATTTCTCAAGACATAGCTAACAATAAGGCTAAAGTTATTACTTACAGTATGCCATTTTTAGATAATAGTGGACAAGTTGTAGGAGTTATTGGTATTGAAATTTCTCAAGACTTTTTATATAAAAACTTGCCATTTGGAGAGTTTAGCGAAACGGGTTCATATGGATATACGATTATTACTGTAGATAATACTGATGAGTATAATATTACACCACTTATAACACAAGGCACAGTTCAGCAATCTATTTTTAGTACAGATCAAGCTGTACCTTTAGTTGATATAGGTGTTACAAGTAATGATTTTAACTTTACTCCGTCAAAACTAAGTTCAACTATAGGAGATATTGGCGTTTATTATGAAAAGATAAACTTGTACGCACCTAATACACCTTTTGAAGATCATACATATTACTTACTTGGCTTAACAGATATTGACAACATAATTTTATTTGCGCAAAGGCTTCAAACAACTCTTTTTATAACGCTCCTTATTTCTCTTGTTCTTGGTGCTATTATTTCATACGCTATTGGTTTTAGGTTTTCTCGTCCTATTGTTAAATTAAGCAATGAGGTTTCTAAGCATAGTTTAAAACAAGAAGTAAAATTTGAAAAAATGAACATAGCTGAAATTGATGAGTTATCAAGCGCAATTGAAGAACTTAACAATAAAATATTAAACTCTGCATATAAAATGGATAAAATATTAGACATGCTGAATATTGGTGTTGGTTCTTTTGAATATATAAAAGGAAAAGATTTTGTAACAATTTCAAGTTCAATGCAAAAAATAATTGACATTGAATCAGAAGGTGAATATATACTAACAGTACCAAAACAATTATTTTTTGATAAATTGAACAAAATGAAATCTAATGCGCAAGATGATATTAGTGACGTTTACAGAGCGATGCCGGGTGTTGATGTTTGGTATAAAATCATGCAGGTAGAACAAGGCGATACAACTCTTGGCGTTGTGTCTGATGTGACAAAAGAAGTGCTTGAAAAACGTGCATTAAATTACGAACATAATTTTGATATGTTAACAGGAATATATAACCGCCTTGCTTTTAGACGTAAATCAAAAGCTGTTTTTAACAAAGGCAATTTAAAAGTAGCTGCTTTTATTATGTTTGATTTAGATAATTTAAAATATGTTAATGATACATTTGGGCATGATACAGGAGATATTTATATTAAAACTGCAGCAACATTATTAAGCACAACATTTACACAAAATGCATTTGTTGGCAGAATGTCAGGCGATGAATTTTATGTATTTTTGTATCAATTTGATTCAAGAGAACAAATATTGCAATACACAAACAAGCTATACGAACGCCTTGAAAATGAGCCAATAATATTATCGGATTCTACTTCGTTTAAAATAAGAATGTCTGGCGGCATTTCTTGGTACGGCACAGATACAACTGATTTTGAACAATTGATAACGTATGCTGATTTTGCAATGTATAACGGAAAACACACACTAAAAGGCGAACTTCGTAATTTTAACAAAGAAGTTTATCAAGCGCAATCGTTTATGTTAAGCGGTAAAGAAGAGCTTAATAGAGTACTTGACAACGGCTTTGTTGAATTTGTTTTTCAACCAATTGTAAGTGCAAAAACAGGAGAAATTTACGGATATGAAGCGTTAATGCGCCCTGTAAGCGATGTGTTAAACACGCCTGTAAAATTGTTGCAAATAGCAGCGGCTCAGTCTCAACTTTGGAAAATAGAAAAAATTACATTCTTTAAAACTTTATCGCTTTATGTTAAATACAAAAACTTGTTTAAAAACGCTAAATTATTTATTAATTCTGTTCCAAACCAGTGTTTAAAAGAGACAGAGTATAAAGAATTTGAAAGTTTATTTAAACCTTATTTAAATAATATAATTGTAGAAATAATTGAAACAGAACAATTAGATGAACAAAGCTTTAGGTATAAATTAGATTTAATTGCGTCTTGGGGTTCTAAAATTGCGCTTGATGATTATGGTTCCGGTTATAATAATGATATTGGCGTTTTAAACATTAACCCGCATGTTGTTAAAATTGACAGAACTCTTTTAACAAATATACACGTTGATCCAACAAGGCAAGCAATACTAAATAAAATATTAGGTTTTTGCAAACAGCAAAAAATATTTGCACTTGCAGAAGGTGTAGAAACTCAGCAAGAAATGAAATATTTAATTGATGCCGGAGTAGACTATTTGCAAGGTTATTATATATCAAGGCCAATAAGTAAGCCTGATTTTAATAACAATAAAATTGCAAAAGAAGTTATGTTATTAAACAATGGATATATAAAACAAATTACTATTGACTAATAAAACATAAAAATACTAAAAGCCCTAATTTGTTAAACAGCAAATTAGGGCTTTTAATTAATTTAAAAATTAAATTTTACTTTTAATTAATGAAAAAAACGTTTCGCAACCATATAAAATATCGTCATAAGCTTTATCAAAATTACCTGTGTACCACGGGTCGGCAATGTCGTCGGGCGTCTTTGTAATATCTAAAAGGCGGCTAATTTTACCCATTTTATCTTCGCCTGTAATTTTAAGTGTGTTTTTAATGTTTTGAGTATCCATACAAAAAATATAATCATATTTTTCATAATCTGATTTTTTCATTTGAACAGCAGTTTTTCCTGCCACAGAAATACCTAAACTGTTTAATTTTTCTTTTGTGCCATAGTGTACAGCATTGCCCAATGCTTCTGTACTGGTGGCAGCAGAAGCAATGTTAAAGTGTTGCGAACAGTTGTTGTTTTTAACTATATCTTTAAAAACAAATTCTGCCATTGGTGAA
Organism: uncultured Bacteroides sp.; assembly: GCA_964368905.1. Classification (GTDB taxonomy): domain Bacteria; phylum Bacillota; class Clostridia; order Oscillospirales; family Ruminococcaceae; genus Ruthenibacterium. The sequence continues at coordinate 3,000 of CAYJDK010000094.1, read as the reverse complement.
CGGCATATATTACCGTGGCAAACAAATAGTACATTTATCATAGTATTTTTGTAGTTTGATATTATCAAACCATTCCTTTCGTTTACATTTTAAATCATATTATATTTAAAGTTATTTAATATCCATTATTTTTTTGCGCCATACATTAAAGTATAAACATAATAACCTTGTTAAAGCTCTATCATAAATAATAAATGTAATGTTTGCAAAAAATATTAGTATGCTAATAAATAAAAAACTCATGCCTTCAAATTCTGAAACAACTTCTCCAATTGGAAAAATTATTATTATAAAAAAGTAAGCAAGGCTTAATGATAAATTGAAAACAACTACCTTTATTAACCATAAAAAAGTTTTAAATTTTAACTTATCAAAATAAAGTTTTGCAAAAGGATACCAGCCTAAAAAAAAGATAAATACAGCTACTATTTCTTTGCGTGGTGTAACAAATAAACTTAGTAGTGAAATTGCTAGGTACATTAATATACCGGAGGGTAATTTATATTCAATAACAACGGGCAAGATGAAAATACCACTTATTGCCGGCGCAAGATAGTCAGAAAAAGGAAAAAAACTACCCATAAGCATACAAGTTAAGCTTAATGCACTAAAAATTCCACATACGGCTATGCGCCTAGATTTTGTGTTGCGGTTATACATGTTAGCAACCACCGCAATTGCAGCATAAATCCATGCACATAAATGCGGCACACATATCACAGCACGAGCATGCTACAGGAGAGCCATAGTTTGCACCTCTGTTTTGGTAGGGGTTACCGTGCATATTGCCGTTTTGGTTGCTTTTAAGGTTGTTTAGTGCATTGGAGTATTCTCTGTTAGTAGGGTCAAGGCGTGATGCATTTTGAAAATAACGCATTGCATCGTTAACCCAGCCCTTGTAATAATATGCACTGCCAACAAGAAAATTCCATTCTGCATTTTGTTCATCGGTTGCAGAATTTAGCTCAGAGAGTGCTTCGTCTGTTTTACCATGATTTATCATATTCCTTATATTTGCATATTTAGCAGCTGTTGAACTGTTTTTTCCATAAGAGCCTTGGCTTTGTGGGCCATTACTATTGTTACCGGTACGTATGTTAACCATAATAATATCAAACGCTTGTGTAATTTCTTCCAAATGCTTTTCAGCGTCGTCTTTTAATGGGCCTGTTTGATACGCACTGCTTGAGTATGTTTGCGCAAGAGATTTGTATGCAGCCTTTACCTCGTCTGCGCTGGCGCGTTCGTTTAATCCTAAAATTTTGTATGCTTCAGATATATTCATATAATTTCCCTCGTTTTAAATTCTTTGTTTTGTGGTTTCTTTTTTTATATCTTTGCCGGCGTTATTAATACATTTTGGAATACCTAAAAATATTATATTATCTAAAATTGGTTTATAATTTGTTATTTTTAATAAATTATAACAAAGGCACATTTCGCCGGCATTTAAATTGCAAAGCCGTTTTGTTTCAGTGTCTGCTTCTTCTTTTGTAGAACCATTTAATACAAAAATATTATAACTGTTATTTTTTTTATCCTTTTCATAATCCTGCGCACAGTCAAGATAGTAAATAATTTTACCCATAAAATAACCAAATCTATATAAAGCCTTTTTGTTTTCTTCGCTTCCGGTAGCCTCAAAAAGAGTTCCAAGCATTACGGCTGTTGCATCTGCGGCAGCATCCGGACTTGTGCTTTTTTGTTTTTCTATTTCTTGCTGTGCCTTTGTTTGTTCTGCAAGTGTTATATCTAGGTGTGGATAATTAATGCATGCTTTTTTTCTAAATGCGCTTATTATTGGATACAGTAATAGCGACGGTATTTTTTTAAAAAATTTGTCGTCATAAATGTTGTCTAATATTTTATAATATGTTGTTAAAATTAAAGCATCGGCTGCAAAAGAAAGGCCTTGTGTAGATGAACAGACAGGCCGTTTTTGTAATGGGTTTGCCACACATCTTTCTGCACAAAAAGTCATATCGTTTTGTGTTAATCCATCTGAAATTAATGCTAATAAAACAAAATCATAATTTAAAAATAATCTAGCAATAAAA
>CAYJDK010000094.1:0-933 GCA_964368905.1 uncultured Bacteroides sp. | reverse complement strand
TTTTCTTTTTAATTCTTTACAAAGACCGCAATAAACGGCGCGGTATGTGTACCATTCACTAACTTTTAAATCTGCTTTATGTGGAAGTACATAACCAAACATATACGTCCTCGTTTCTAAAGTAACTGTAGTACTGTTTTTAAATTTATAAGTGATTTATAACTATAATCAATATCAAATAAAATTTAGAAATTAATCATTTATAAAAATAAAAACCCAAAACTGAATAATATTTTTCCTAAACATTATACTATAAATTTAATGTGTTTACAAATTAAAATTAATAAATTTACTTGCAGTTCATATTTTATTGAAAATTAATTAATTTTTTTTACTTTAAATTTTATTATCTAACGTGTCAAACCTGTAGCCTGAGTTCTTAAACCACTCTATTATGTCAGGCAAAGCCTTTGCAGTATTTTCGGTTTTTACAGTGTCATGCATTAAAACCACACAAGAATTTTTGTCTTTTGCTTGATTAATTACTCTTTCATATATTGTGCTAGGGCTATCACTACCACCTATAGAATCTGCCGAGTCCACATTCCAATCAAAGTACGTGTATCCCTTTTGCTCTGCTTGTAATTTTAAGGTTTCCATTATTTCGCTGCCTCCATATTTGTTACTAATAGTATTTGTGCTACCACCGGGAAAACGCAACAATTTAATATCGGTGCAGCCATATGTTGCTAATGTTGTTAGAGTATATTTCTTGATATTTATGTGTCTTACTGTGCAATCCAACTATATGGCCTTCATTAATTATTCTTGATATTGATGGTAAATTATCTTCGTTATTAGAGGCCGCAATAACAAAAAATGTTGCTTTAACATTGTGTTCTTTTAAAACATCTAATATTGTTAAAGTTGTTTTTGAAGGGCCATCATCAAAAGTTAAGTATACAACTTTATCTTCCGGTAAATTAGTTTCAT